>JAJYBT010000001.1 GCA_021778875.1 Acidobacteriota bacterium
GAAGATCTTCAACCCGTCAGAAGCCACGGCCAAGCAGGTGGACGACAAGTGCCTGAGCTGCCACCAGGGCAAGCACTCGAACTTTGAGCGCTCGGCCCACGGCGAAGGCAATGTGAGCTGCATCAGCTGCCACAGCGTCCACAAGAGCGGCAGCCACGAGCATCTGCTGAAGGCCTCGCAGCCAGAGCTCTGCTTCCAATGCCATACGGACGTGAAGCCGCAGTTCAACATGCCCTTCCATCACAAGGTGGAGGAAGGCCTGATGAAGTGCACGGACTGCCACGATCCGCACGGCACCTTCCAGCGCAAGGCTTTGATGACCTCATCGCAACAGGACATGGTCTGCACCAAGTGCCATACGGAGACGGCGGGGCCGTTTGTGTATGAGCATCCGGTGGTGAAGACGGAAGGCTGCACGGCCTGCCACTTCCCGCACGGGGGACCGAATCCGCGCCTGCTGAACCGCGCCAATGTGAACACGCTGTGCATGCAGTGCCACTCGCCGTCGCCGAACTTCACGACCACTGGCATACCCAGCTTCCACAACCAGGCGCAGCAGTATCAGGCCTGCACGATCTGCCACACGAGCATTCACGGTTCCAACACGAGTTCGATTTTCTTCAACTCAACAGAGTAAGGGGCGAGCGATGACAAAACAGACGAAATCATGCACGAGTCTGGGTGGGTCGCGGGCCGGAATCAGTTTCTACCGGTTATGCACCCTTACCCTAGTTGCGGCACTGGCCTCCGGCGCAGCGGCTCTGGGCTTTGCCCAGGACCAGCCGGAAGCGGCCAAGCCCGCGAAACAAGCTGTGGAAACGAAGCCCGCCAGCGAGGCAACTCGAAAGACGGTGGGCAATTACCAGGTGCATCAGTCCATCGAGCTCGGCGGGCGCATTACGCAGCGTAACGGCAGCAGCGCCATGTGGGCCACGATGGTGAATCAGAATACCGGCATGCGCGTCCTGAACCACTCGCTCGAGATGCACTCGCTGGATCCATCCAAAACGCCTTTCTTCGATACGTTATCGTCGGCCAGTTTCGGCTATGGCGGCGATCCATACGATGTTTCCTACCTGAAGTTCTCCAAGGGCCGGTGGTACGACTTTGCGGGCAACTTCCGGCGAGATCGCAACTACTTCGACTACAACCTGCTGGCCAACTCGCTTCTTGCCAATCCGTTTGTGCCTGAACCGAGCACGCCGCATCTGTTCAACACCGTGCGCCGCAACACGGACACGCTGCTGACGCTGATGCCGCTTTCGCGGGTCAGCTTCCGCGCGGGGCTCAATCACGGCACGCACGAGGGGCCGACCTACTCGACGGTGCACGAGGGCGCGGACGCGCAGATGCTGTACTGGTTCCGCAACGCGGCGGACACCTATACGGGCGGCGTGGACGTAAAGCTGGTCAAGCGCACGACGCTGAGCTATGACCAGTTCTATGTGCTCTACAAGGGCGACAACTGGCAGCAGCTTGTGGGCGCCAACTATCCGCTGTCCAACGGACAACTGGTCTCGTTCGGCATCGACAACCTGGCCACGAACAAGTGCAATGGCGCGGGGCTGCTGAGCAGTACGGGCACCGCCAATCCGTATTGCAGCGGCATCACGGCCTTGAGCGTTACTTCACCGACGCGCACGACGTTCCCGACCGAGCAGCTGCGCTTCAGCTCGCGCTATTGGGAACGCGTCTCAATGAACGGTCGCTTCACCTACAGCGGGAATATCAGCAACGTGAACAGCTTCAACGAGACCTATACCGGCTTGACGACGCGTACTTCCGTTCGGCAGGAGATAGACACCGGCGCGCTGGCAAATGGCCGCCTGGCCCACAACAAGCGCGTCAGCGTCAACGCGGACTATGGCGTGGAAGCGGAGCTGAGCAAGTACGTCTCGGTTTCCGATGCGTTCACCTATTGGGGCTTCCGAATTCCCGGCTACAACAGCGTGACCTCCACTCTCTGGACGGACACAACCAAGCCGCCGAGTCTGCTGACCCCGCTGAGCAGCATCACGCCGACCACGGCAACAACGGTCAACAACGACAACCTGAGCCAGAAGTTCATGGGCAACACGTTGATGGGGATCTTCACTATCACGCCGGAGTTCAAGCTGTCGGCCGGCTGGCGGTATAACAACCGCCACCTGCAGCAGCCGGACGACCTGGCGTGGCGCGAGAACTGGATGCTGCTGGGCGTTGTGATCCAGCCGACCAACATGGTTCGGATCAACGTGAACTACGACGCGATGGACTCGAAGAACGCCAACTCGGCAACGCCGACCAACACGTACATGCGGTTGCAGCCGAACCGGCTGTATCATCTGCGCGCGCGCGTCAAGGTCACACCGTACAAGTGGATCAACTTCGCGGCGACGGGGAATAACTTCGGCGCGCAGAACAACGATCCGCTTGTCAACCACCACGAACACAACAACGACTTCAGCCTGGGTACGCAGATCATCCCGTCGGATACCTTCAGCATGGACCTGAACTATGCCCATGACGATGTGTTCTCCTCGACGGATATCTGCTATGTCTACTCCGGCACGCCGGGGCTGCCGGGTGGAGGCAACAACGGAACCTGCTCAACGGCAGTGGAGCCGAACGGCGCCAGCTATTATCTCCTGGGCACAGGGTTCTATGACACGCCGACGACCTTCTTCTCCGGCGCGGTGCATTACTCCCCCTCGTCGAAGTTCCAGTTCAACGGCGGAGCCATGGTCAACAGCGTCAACGGCAAGGCGGAGCAGCTGAATCCGCAGATGGTGCCGGGCGCGCTCAACTCCAGGGTTGTGTCGCCCTTTGCCGATCTGGTGGTGAAGGTTGCGCCGCAGTGGTCGTGGCACGGCAACTGGATCCATCGCGGCTATAACGAATCAAGCCTTCCAGGACCGGCCGGTCGCAACTTCAACGGCGAGATCGTCACCCTGGGCGTGATTTACGCATTCTGATTACCGGTGGGGGGCTGACGGATAGCTGTTGCCAGCCCGCCCTCGCTCTTTTGCAGGTTCACGGGTTTTTTGTCGCAGTGATTTCCTTCAGTTCGTTGCAAAGGGAACAACGCGGCTTTTGAAGAAGAGACCTCCTTCGACAGCGGTTGCCCCCGCGCTTGCGGACTGGGGAGAGCGCTGAAGGAGTGGGAAGATGGTTACAAGGATTGGTTCAAAGGTGGCGTTGGTGGCGGTGCTGCTTACCGGCGCGGTGTGCTTTGCGCAATCTTCAAGCGAGGCGCTGTATAAGGCGAAGTGCCAGATGTGCCATGGCGCGAAAGGCATGGCGGATACCCCGGCGGCCAAGGCAATGAAGGTAAAGCCGATAACGGACCCCGAGGTGAAGGGACTCACCGAAGCAAAAATGATTGAAGCCGTACGCAATGGGATGGGCAAGATGCAGCCGTACAAGGACAAGCTGACCGACGCACAGATCACCGGCGTGGTAGCCAACTTTCGCACGTTTCTGAAGTAAGAACAGGAAAGACCGGCGCAGTTCCATTTCCGAACGGGATTGCGCCGGACCCGCACGGCAGGGTCACCCTGTACCGTTTTCAAGCAGAAACCTGGCGACTCATTGGCGCCATTGGGGTTTAACTGTGTAGTGGAAGCTTCATGGCGGGAGCGCCCTCGGGCATCCCGGCCGTGGAAGATTTTGAAGGAGTCATGCAATGACAAAGACGATTCGATCCCTGGCGGTGCTGGCCGCTGCAGTATGCCTGGCCGGTTCCATGGGCTTCGCTCAATCTTCGGGCGAGGCGACGTATACGGCGAAGTGCCAGATGTGCCACGGCGCCAAGGGCGCGGCGGATACGCCGACGGCCAAGATGCTGAAGGTTCTGCCGCTCTCCAGCCCTGAGATGAAGAAGCTGACCGAGGCGGACATGATCAAGGCGACCGAGGACGGCAAGGGCAAGATGCCGGCGTTCAAGAGCAAGCTGACGGACGCGCAGATCAAGGAAGCCGTGGTCTATTTCCGCGCTCTGAAGTAGGATTCTTCAAGCGGCCCGTCCTCCCCGGCGGGCCGTTCACTCCCGACCTGAGGACAACGTGCCAACATTTTTGAGTCTGCAGTTTCGCGAGCACTGGGTACGTCCTGCGCTGTTTTTTGGCAACAACCCCATCAGCCTGGCCGGCGGCGCCATCACGACCGCAGCCGGCGTGACCGTGATTGGCAACTGGCTGATGGAGATGTTAGCCAAGCCGAATCCCAACCCCTATCTCGGCATCATCTTCAATCTGATTCTGCCGGCTCTGTTCGTCGTGGGCCTGGCGATCATCCCGGTCGGCATCCTGGTGCGCCATCGCGCGCTGCTGAAGTCCGGGAAGATTCCCGCCGAGTATCCCAAGGTTGATTTCAACGACAGAATTTTCCGCCACGGCGTGGACATTGTGCTGGTGGCCACGATTTTCAATTTTCTGATTGTCTCCATGGCGAGCTATCGCGGAGCGGCGTACATGGATTCACCGCAGTTCTGCGGGGCTTCCTGCCACGTGATGCAACCGGAGTACACGGCCTACAAGATCTCTCCGCACTCGCACGTGGCCTGCGTTCACTGCCACATCGGCTCGGGGGCGGAGTCGTACTTTGCCGCCAAGGTGGACGGCACCAAGCAGCTTGTGGAAGTCGCGTTCCATCGCTACCCTACGCCGATTCCTTCGCCGGTGCAGAATCTTCGCCCGGCGCGCGTAATCTGCGAGGGGTGTCATACGCCGGCCAAATTTGTGGGAGAGAAGCTGCTGGTCAAGTCGGCGTTTGCCGACGATGAGCAGAACACGGAGACGCAGAGCGTGATCGTGCTCCACCTGGGCGGGCTGGATGGTCTGTCGCACCTGACGGGCATTCACGGCGTGCATCTGGGCCATATTGAATACATCGCAACTGATTCCAGCCGGACGAACATCCCATGGGTGGCGAAGCAGAACGCAGACGGTTCGGAGACCGTGTTTGCCGCGTCCTCGCTGAACGGTGCTGTCCCACAGGGCCAGCGCCGGCTGATGGACTGCATTGACTGCCACAATCGCGCTGCGCACACGTTTGTGACGGCCGAAGAGGCCATCAACAGCGCCATGTCCGTTGGCGCCATCAGCCCGTCGCTGCCCTGGGTTCACAAGGAAGGCCTTGTCCTGTTGAAGGCCAGCTATGCCAGCCAGGCTGAGGCCAGCACCAAGATTCCGGCGGGGCTTGAGGCTTTCTATCGCGGTAGCAGTCCTGAAGTGCTGGCCACCAAGGCCGACCTGGTGCAGGCAGCGGGCAAACAGCTTGTGACCATCTACAGTGAGAACGTGTTCCCGGATATGAAGGTGACCTGGGGAACGCATCCCAATCACATCGGGCACATGAGTTATCCGGGCTGTTTCCGCTGCCACGATGGCGACCATGCGGCCAAGGACGGCACGTCGATCCCGCAGGACTGCGCGGTGTGCCACAATCTGCTGTCAGTGGATGAGTCGAAGCCGAAGGTGCTGGCGGACCTGGGCATCCAGTAGGCGGAACCCGGAGCAAGGCGGACAGCGAGGCGGCCAGAGCGTTGGCCGCCTTGTTGCGTCTGCGTCGCACATGCTGTTCGTGGTAGGCTGGCTCTTCGCTTTTTAGGAGCCCTAATCGCTATGCACACAGCCCATCCCTTTCACTTCAACCTGGTGGCGGCCGCTCGTGCCACGATGATTGAGCACGGCTTTGAGCCGGAGTTTCCGGCGGGGACTGACACGGAACTGGCCGCGATTCAGGCGCAAACCGGGATGCCCGCGGCACCGGGCGCTGTGGATCTGCGCGCGCTGCTCTGGTCCTCGATTGACAACGACACGTCGCGGGATCTGGATCAGATTGAGTGGGCGGAGCGGCTGCCGGACGGGCGCGTCCGCGTGCTGATTGGCGTTGCCGACGTGGACTCGCGTATCTCCCGGGGCACGGTCATCGACAGCCACGCGCGCAGCGAGACTACCTCGGTCTACACCGGCGTCAAGGTGTTTCCCATGCTGCCCACGGAACTATCCGAGGGCATCACGTCCTTGAATGAGGGCGAGGACCGTCTGGCGCTGGTAATTGAGTACAAGGTGGATAAAGCAAGCATGGTGAGCGAGGGCACGGCGTATCGCGCGCTGGTTCGCAACCATGCGCAGCTTGCCTATCCCTCAGTGGGCGCGTGGCTGGCGGGCACGGGGCCGGCGCCGGAGAAGGTGGCAGCCAATGCGGCGCTGGCCGCGCAGCTCAAGCTGCAGGACGAAACCGCACAGTGCTTGCTGGACTGCCGCTTTCAGCACGGGGCGCTGGATCTGGAAACGATTGAGACGCGGCCCGTCATGCTGGCGGAAAAGGCGGTGGAGATTGCGCGGCTGGAGAAGAACCGGGCCACATCGCTGATTGAAGAATTCATGGTGGCGGCGAATGGCGTCATCGCGCGCATTTTCGATACGTCCAATGTGGCGTCGATACGGCGCGTGGTGCGCACGCCCAAGCGCTGGGACCGCATTGTGGAAGTGGCAGCGGGGCTGGGCGGCTCTCTGCCGTCGGCGCCAGACTCAAAGGCGCTGAACGATTTTCTGCTGGCGCAGAAGCAGAAGGACCCCGACCGCTTTCCTGATTTGTCGCTTGCGGTGGTCAAGCTGATGGGGCCGGGCGAGTATGTGCTGGTGAAGCCGGATGAGGTATCGCCGGGGCACTTTGGCCTGGCCGTGCAGGACTACACGCACTCGACCGCGCCCAACCGGCGCTTTCCTGACGTGGTGACGCAGCGGCTGCTGAAGGCATGGCTTGAGCGCGCGCAGCAGCCCTATTCCGAGGGCGACCTGAACGCAATCGCCGAGCGCTGCACGGAGATGGAAAACGCCGCCCGCAAGGTGGAGCGGGAAATGCAGAAGCGCATCGCCGCGGTGGTGCTGCATCCGCGCATCGGGCAGAGCTTCCGCGCCGTCGTCACAGGCGTGAATAACTACGGGACGTTTGTGCGAACGTTCGATCCGCACGTGGAGGGCATGCTGGTGCGCGGAGGGAAAGGGCTGGACGTGGGCGACCGGGTGACGGTGAAGCTGATCTCGACTGACCCGGAGCGCGGATTCATCGATTTCGAGACGTAAGCCTTGTCGGCGATGCCCGCAAGCAAGAGCGGGGATGGAGTGAATCCATTCCCGCGCGATGCAGGCCGGTTGATTTGAGAAGGGCTGTCAGCCCTGCTCCTGTGCGTTCTTCGGCAACTCGCCTGCTGAGGTTGCCTCGGCTTGCTGCCTGCCGCCAGGCTCGTTGATCCACAGGCAAACGATCCACCAGACGAGCACGACGAGGTAGACGGCGTTGTTGCCGTTGAGGAGCCTCTCCCGCAGACCGAGGATGCGCTCATATTCCGCCATGGAGTGGGGAACGGCGGATTTGGCGATGATTTCCCAGGTTGCCTGCACGGCAATCTGACCGAGCGACGCGGTGGAGAGCCCGATGATGAGCTGCTGTGCGTGACTGCGCCATCCCGCCCCATAGCGGCGGCCAAAGAGGAGCACGAGCAGGCCCAGGGCGATGGAGAGCACGTCGACCAGCAGCCCGATCTTCTGCGCGATGAGTTGCAGCAACTGCAGGTTGGAGAGCAGGGAGCCGGCGGTGAGGGTCTTCCAGGCGGGCCACGCACCCCAGAAGCCGATCACGATGCCGCCGAGCGCCATGAGCGCAACAGCCCAGATGACAAGCGTGCGGCGCTGCACGTTGACAAAGGCGCGGCGGGCCAGCTCTCCCACCACCAGCAGGGCCACGACGGAGGAAATGTCGGCCAGCACAATGAAGATTTCGCTCATGGTGAGCTGGGGCAGGCGGCCGTAGAGCAGGCGGCTGGAAATGAGGCGGAGGGCCGCCAGAGCGATGCCGGCCGTGAACCAGGGGAAACGGCGGGCGCGGTCGCGGCCGAGCAAAACCACGAGCAGGACGAGATGCGCCGCAAAGGTCAGCGTCCACAGAATCTGGACCGGTGTGAAGGCGAAGTTGAGGTGCATGAACTCCTTACGAGCCCCGCGCGCTTGCTGGCGAAACAGGGCTTGAGCTGGGTGTAGAGCCTGCGAGCGGGCGGCACATCTATCTGGGCCGATTTGCGGTGCAGGCCGGATGCTTGCAACGCCGCCGGTGAACGCTTGCAGAGAAGATGGTGCGCCCGGAGAGATTCGAACTCCCGACCTAACGCTCCGGAGGCGTTCGCTCTATCCAGCTGAGCTACGGGCGCGCTCTTTCAGCATACCGTATTTCGCAGTTGGGCGGCGGTTTCAGCCCGCGGAGGGGCCTTGCTGGTGCGCGGCCTCGCGCTGGGCGCGCAACTGCTCCATGACGGACTGGATGAGAGCTTTGGCGCCCTCCATGCCGCCGAGGACGGCTTGCAGGTCGAGCGCCGGAACAGACGGGTTGCGGCTGGAGGTGCAATAGACGCCGTGCTGGCCCACGAGGATCAGGGAGTCGGTCAGCAGGTCCAGCGCCACCGCCAGCCTGCCCCGCTCCACTCCCATCATGAACTCGTGCCGCTCCAGCTCAGTTCGCTTCTCATCAAACACATTCATGTCATCAGCGTAGCGGAAATGCCCGGTCTTTGCCGGGTCGCTGCCCAGGGCATACCATACGAACCGGGGTAGCAACGCACTCAAAGGACTGCCGCAACGGCGGGCGGGACAGGGCAAATTTGGATGCAAAGCAAGCGAAGCAATATCAGAACTTTATACGTGGCTGCAAAACGGCTGCTGGGGCTCGCGGCAGTTTTAACCGTGGTTGCGACAGCAGCTGCTGAGCCCAGGGCAACCGCGAAACCGGACTTTGGCCCCAACGTGTTGGTGTTTGATCCCGCGATGCCGCAGGTCGCCATGCAGGCGCAGATTGACCGTGTGTATCGCGAGCAGCAACACAGCGAGTTTGGCAGCGGGCGGTATGCTCTGCTGTTCCTGCCGGGTGAGTATCACCTGGATGTGCCGGTGGGCTTCTACACGCAGGTGCTGGGGCTGGGCGCGACGCCGGATGCGGTTCACGTCACGGGCAATGTACATTCCGATGCGAGCCTGCCCCACAACAACGCTACCTGCACCTTCTGGCGCGGTGCCGAGGGCCTTTCCGTAACACCAACCGGCGGCACAATGCAGTGGGCGGTGTCGCAGGCTGTGCCGTTCCGGCGCATGCACGTACGCGGCAACATGGTGCTGCACCAGCAGCACGGCTGGGCCAGCGGCGGATGGATGGCGGACACGCTGGTGGACGGCAACGTGGATTCCGGCACACAGCAGCAATGGATCTCGCGCAACAGCGCGTGGGGAAGCTGGACGGGCGCAAACTGGAACATGGTCTTTGTGGGCGTGCCGCAGCCGCCCGCAGGCGAGTGGCCCAGGCCACCGTACACGAAGGTCGACAAGACGCCCGTGGTGCGCGAGAAGCCGTTTCTCGAAGTGGATGCGAAGGGGCGCTGGAGCGTGCGCGTGCCTGCATTGCGGACGGATACAGCGGGAATCACATGGCAGGGCGGCTCGACGCCGGGCCGGTCCATTGCGCTGAGCCGCTTCTACATTGCACGGCCAGACCGGGACACGGCGGCCAGCATCAATGCGCAACTGGCGCGCGGTAAACATCTGCTGCTGATGCCCGGCATCTATGACCTGACGGAGCCGATTCGCGTCACGCGGGCCGGGGCGGTGGTGATGGGGCTGGGCTTTGCCACGCTGCGGCCTTCCCACGGCACGGCGGCCATGACCACGGCGGACGCAGACGGAATCGAGATTGCGGGAGTCTTGTTCGACGCTGGCGAGAAGCGCTCGCCGGTGCTGCTGGAAGTGGGGCCGCAGGGCAGCAAGGGCCGCCATGCGAAGAATCCCATTGTGCTGCACGATGTTTTCTTCCGCGTGGGCGGCGCGGGCGTGGGCCGCGCGCAGGTGAATCTGCGCATCAACAGCAGCGACACGATTGTGGACCATACGTGGATATGGCGCGCGGATCACGGCAATGGCGTGGGCTGGACCAGCAACACCAGCGACAACGGCCTCGTGGTCAACGGAGATCACGTGACCATCTATGGATTGTTTGTGGAACATCATCAGCAGTTCCAGGTGCTGTGGAACGGAAACGCGGGACGCACGTACTTCTATCAATCGGAGATTCCCTACGATCCGCCGGACCAGGCGAGCTACACCAGCGCGCCCGGCACGAACGGGTGGGCTTCGTACAAGGTGGCCGATGCGGTCACCAGCCACGAGGCGTGGGGGCTGGGCGTTTACTCGGTCTTCCGGCATCCGAACGTGGCGCTGACCCGCGCGATTGAGGTTCCGCGAAAGCCCGGCATCCGCTTCCACCACATGATGACGATTGCACTCGACGATAAAGGCGAAATTTCCAACGTGATCGACGACCAGGGCGGGCCCACGTCAATCACGCCGCGCACGACGCCGCGGGTGACGGAGTTTCCGTAGAGTGTGAAACGGCTGCGGGCGTGTTTCTTTGAATCATGGGAAAATGGAAGACACACGCCATGACCAACGAGATCGCTCCAGAATCGCAGCCCACGCCTGAAAACATCCCGGAAACCAACGCAGAGCCCGCGGAGGACTTTGGCGCACTGCTGAAGGAGTTCGAGCGCAGCCACACGCACAAGCCCGCGAGCGGCGCAAAGCAGTTGGAGGGCACGGTTGTCTCCCTCAATGCTGAGCAGGTGTTTCTGGATATCGGCTATAAGACCGAAGGCGTGCTGCCACGCACAGCCTTCGAGCGCAATGCCGAGAGCGTAAAGCCGGGCGACACATTTCCCGTTTCCGTGAAAGGCCGCAACGAGGAAGGCTACTACGAGCTTTCGCGGTTCAAGGTGGCGCAGCCGCGCGACTGGTCAGCGCTGGAAGCGGCCTTTGCCGAGAAGTTGGCCGTGGTGGGCACCGTCACCGCCGTGGTCAAGGGCGGCGTGAGCGTGGATGTCGGCGTGCGCGCGTTTATGCCCGCATCGCGCAGCGGAACACGCGATGCCGCCGAGTTGGAAAAGCTGGTGGGCACTGAGATTACCTGCCGCATCACCAAGCTCGACGTGACGGATGAAGACGTGGTGGTGGACCGCCGCGTGGTTCTGGAGGAGCAGGCCCGCGGACTGGTGGAAGGCCGCCGCGCCGCGATGAAGGAAGGCGACACGCTCTCGGGCACGGTTCGCAGCCTCGTTCCCTATGGTGCGTTTATTGACCTCGGCGGCGTGGATGGGCTGCTGCATGTGAGCGACATGGCCTGGGGCCGCGTGAACAAGCCGGAAGACGTGCTCAGCGTGGGCCAGGAGATTAAGGTTCGCATTCTCAAGATCGACCCGGAGACGAAAAAGATTTCGCTCGGCCTCAAGCAGTTGCAGGCTGAGCCGTGGGTGGCTGCGGCAGAGAGGTTTCAACCGGGCCAACGCGTCACGGGCACCGTCACGCGCATCACCGATTTCGGCGCGTTCGTTGAAATTGAGGCGGGCGTCGAGGGGCTGATTCATATTTCAGAAATGTCGTGGGGCAAAAAGGTGCGCCACCCCAGCGACGTGCTCAAGCCCGGCGACACCGTGGACGCCGTGATTCTCGGCATCAAGCCCGAGGAGCGCCGCATCTCGCTTGGTCTCAAGCAGACGCTCAGCGATCCGTGGTCAGAGATTCGGCAGAAATTTCCCGTTGGCACGCAGATCGAGGGGCCGGTGACGAAGCTGATGAAGTTCGGCGCGTTTGTGCAGTTGGCCGAGGGCGTTGAGGGGCTGGTTCACGTGAGCGAAATCAGCGCCGACAAGCGCATCAATCATCCATCGGATGCGTTGCGCGCGGGCGAAGTGGTGAAGGCGCAGGTGCTTGCCATCGACACGGAAAAGCGGCAAATCAAGCTCAGCATGAAGCAGCTTGTCCCGACGAGCATCGACGAGTACATCGCCGAGCACAAGGCGGGCGATGTGGTCTCAGGCCGCGTGGTGGAAGAATCTGCGGGCCGTGCCACCGTGGAGTTGGGCGAGGGCATCCGCTGCACCTGCCGCGTTGGCTCAAGCGCTGCTGCCGCTCCCGAAGCAAAGACTGAAGCCAGGGCTGACCTGTCTTCGCTGTCGTCAATGTTGAAGGCTCGCTGGCATGGCAATGCGCCGGCCGCAGAAAGCAAGCCCGAGCCCCTGAGCGCCGGCCAGATTCGCAGCTTCAGGATCGTGAAGCTCGATGCGGGAACAAAACAGATTGCGGTTGAGCCGGCGTAAGGCTAGAAGAACACCTCATCGATGTAGCACCAGCGCCAGTTTTCGCCGCGTTCGATCGACTGAATCAGAGGGTGCTCTGTTGCGTGAAAGTGGGCTAGCGCGTGCTGGTTCTTCGACGAGTCACAACAGCCCACGTGCCCGCACTCCAGGCACATGCGCAGGTGCAGCCACGAGTCACCCTTTTTCACGCACTGCTCGCAGCGCCTGGTGCGCGGCTTGACATCTTTCAAGTACTCATCAACATGAATGCAAAGCATAGCCATGTGTGACCTCCTGATGTTGACGGATGTCTCTCTATACCACCCTATACTGCTCCGCCAGTGCGAGGAACTCCTTGACTTGCGCGGCGATCCAGGACTCGTCGCGGCCCAGTTCTGAAGCCAGCAGTTGCGCCACGGGCTCGGCCATGGCGATGGCAGCGTTGGCGTTGAGGAAGAGCGCGCGTGTGTGGCGAGCCAGCACGTCTTCGACAGTGCGGGCCATCTCCGCCCGCGCGGCCCACACCACTTCCGCCGCAATGTACGGCAAATCAGGGTGCAACCGCGCGGCCAGCGCCGGGCTTTGCGCCAGCGTGCGAATCGCGTCTGCATCAGAGCCATAGACCTCCAGGCTGCCCAGTGCCTCCGAGTCGCGCAGGTAGCCGTGGATGCGCAAATTCTTCGTGGTGCAGGGCTCGTCGCGCAGGCGGCCCAGCGTGATGGCGTGGTCCACGCAATCCTCGGCCATGTGGCGATACGTGGTCCACTTGCCGCCGGTAATAGTCAGCAGGCCCGACGTGTCCACGTGGATGACATGATCGCGCGAGAGTGCTGATGTTTTTCCGTCGCCTTTGACGAGCGGGCGCAGGCCCACGTAGACGGCCAGCACGTCTGCGCGGCTGGGCGGGCGGCTGAGGTAGCGGCCTGCTGTTTCCAGGATGAACTCAATTTCTTCTTCCAGCGGGCGGGGCTCAAGGCTGGGCGCGTCTACAGGCGTATCGGTGGTGCCTGCCACGGCATGACCATGCCACGGAATCACAAACAGCACGCGGCCATCGCTGGTGCGCGGAACCATGAGCGCCGTGTCGCTCTTGAGAAACGAGCGGTCAAACACGAGATGAATGCCCTGGCTTGTGACCATGAGCGGCTCCACGGCAGGGTCCGCCATGCGGCGAATTGAATCGGTAAAAACTCCCGTTGCGTTCACTACGATGCGCGCAGGAATCGTCAGATCCTCGCCAGTCTCACTATCGCGCGCGGTCAGCCCGTTCACGTAGCCCTCGTCGTCGCGCAGCAGGCCCGTCGCAGGGCAGTAGTTCACCAGCGTGCCGCCTTGGTCCGCCGCCGTCATGGCGAGGTGGATGAGCAACCGTGCGTCGTCGAACTGCCCGTCATAGTAGACCACGCCGCCGCGCAGTTCTTCGGGCTCCAGCGCGGGCAGCCGTTCCAGCGTTTCTTCTTTGGTGAGCAGCTTCGACGCGCCAAAGCCGTACTTGCCTGCGAGCAGGTCGTAAAGCTTGAGGCCGATGCCGTAGAAAGGCGCCTCCCACCAGGAGTAGTTGGGCACGACGAAGGCCAGGTCATGCACGAGGTGCGGCGCATTCTGGCGCAGCAGGCCGCGCTCCTTCAGTGCGGACATGACCAGCGGCACGTTGCCTTGTTCGAGATAGCGCACGCCGCCGTGCACCAGCTTGGTGCTGCGGCTGCTGGTGCCTTTGCCAAAGTCGTATGCCTCGACCAGCACCACATCCAGGCCGCGGGCTGCGGCGTCAACGGCCACGCCCATGCCAGTGGCTCCGCCGCCAATTACTGCGATGTCCCAGGGCTCCTTGCGCTCCCGGATCTTTCGCATCATCTCTTCTCTGCGCATTCTTCGCTCCAGTTGGGTTACTAGGTCCAGTTCTTGGCGCGTTCCACGGCGCGCTGCCAGAGTGCGCGGCGCTTTGCGCGCTCCGTCGAATCCATGCGCGGCTCAAAGCGCATATCGTCCTGCCGGCTGGCGCGCAGGTCATCAGGACTCGCCCAGAAGCCCACTGCCAATCCTGCCAGATACGCGGCGCCCAGCGCAGTGGTCTCTGTCACGCGGGGCCGCACCACGGGCACGCCCAGCACGTCGGCCTGGAACTGCATCAGCAGGTCGTTCACTGCCGCGCCGCCATCCACGCGCAGCGCGCCCAGGGGTGTGCCGGTCTCGCTGTGCACGGCTTGCAGCACATCGGCCACCTGAAAGGCGATGCTTTCGAGCGCCGCGCGGGCAATGTGGCCGGGGCGCGTGTCGCGACGCAGGCCGATCAGCAACCCGCCTGCATGCGGGTCCCAGTGCGGCGCGCCGAGGCCCACAAACGCGGGCACAAAGACCACGCCGCCGGTGTCCGGCACGCTGGCGGCCAGCTCTTCCACCTCAGCCGATGAGCCGATGAGGCGGAGATTGTCGCGCAGCCACTGCACCACTGCTCCGCCGATGAAGATGCTGCCTTCAAGCGCGTACTCCAGGCGGTGATGCGCGCTGGCGGCGAGCGTGGTGATGAGCCGGTGCTTCGAGCGCACAAACCGTGTGCCGATGTTCTGCAGCAGAAAGCAGCCAGTGCCGTAAGTGTTCTTGGCTTCGCCTGCGCTCCAGCACAACTGGCCAAAGAGCGCGGCCTGCTGGTCGCCCGCAATGCCTGCAATGGGAATGCCGCCGAGCCCCAGCGTGGTAGTGACCTCGCCTACCTTCTCGCTGGACCACGCGACCTCCGGCAGCAGGCTCGCGGGGATGTTGAAGATGCGCAGCAGCTCCGCGTCCCACTCGCCCTTCACGATGTTGTAGAGCAACGTGCGCGAGGCGTTGGTCACGTCTGTCACGTGGCGCTGGCCGCTGGTCAGGTGCCAGATGAGCCAACTGTCCACCGTGCCGAAGGCCAGCTCGCCGCGCTCTGCGCTGGCGCGCGCGCCGGGCACGTTATCCAGTATCCAGGCAACCTTGGTGCCGGAAAAATAGGGATCAAGCACAAGGCCGGTGCGGCTGGAAACTGTTTCGCCGACCCCGCTCTCCTCCAGAGCACTGCACTGCGCAGCCGTGCGGCGATCCTGCCACACGATGGCCGGGTGAATCGGTTTGCCCGTCGCGCGCTCCCACACGATGACGGTCTCGCGCTGGTTGGTGATGCCGATGGCGGCTACGTCGCGCGGGCGCGCGCCGGCCTTGCCCAGCGCCTCAACCGCACAGCTCAACTGGCTGCTCAGGATCTCCATGGGGTCATGCTCGACCCAACCCTGTTGCGGGTAAAACTGCTGAAACTCGTGCTGCGCCACGGCGGCAATCGCGCCCGCCTCGTCAAAAAGGATTGCGCGGGAACTGGTGGTTCCCTGGTCGAGTGAAAGGATGTAAGCCATGCGTGCAGTCTTCCTTCGGCAACCAGTCAAACACGCGCGGCTGGCTTGCGGCAAGGCACAGCGGCTAAGGCGTGTACAGGTCCACGTAGTCGTTTACATGCATGGATGCGAGGCGTTCGTGGTCGAGCGAGGCATCCAGAATGCTCTGCTGCTGCGCCTCGTTGAAGCGGCGGCGCAGGTTGGTCTTGAACTTTTCGACCAGCAGCGGCAAGCCCTCAGCGCGACGGCGCTTGTGGCCGATCGGGTATTCGACGGTCTCTTCGAAAATTGCGCTGTCGTTGAGTTCCACGCGCAGCGAGTTGGCAATGGAGCGCTTCTCCGGGTCGTGATAGTCGGCGGTAAAGGCAGGCTCCTCCACGCACTGCACTTTGGCGCGCAGCGCGTCGATACGTGCGTCAGCCGCAACGGAGTCCTCGTAATCGGCGGCGGTCAGCCTGCCAAACAGCAGCGGAATCGCAATCATGTATTGCACGCAGTGGTCGCGATCCGCCGGGTTGGCCAGCGTGCCTTTCTTGTCGATGATGCGCAGGCATGCCTCGTGCGTGCGGATCGTGATAGCGCGGACGTCTTCGGCTGACTTGCCACTTTGCTTCAGGCGTGCGTGCAGCGCCATCGCGGCTTCCACCGCCGTCTGTGCGTGAAACTCCGCCGGGTAGCTGACTTTGAAGAGCACGTTCTCCATCACGTAGCTGCCGTAGGGGCGCTGGAATTTGAACTCCTGACCGCGAAAGGAGACGTCATAAAAGCCCCATGTTTTTGCGGTCAGCGCCGAGGGGTAGCCCATCTCTCCGGCGCGCGCCATCAGCGCCAGCCGCACCGCGCGGCTGGTCGCATCGCCCGCGGCCCAGCTCTTGCGCGAGCCCGTGTTGGGCGCGTGACGATAGGTGCGAAGGCTCTGTCCATCCACCCACGCCAGCGAAAGCGCATTGATGGTCTGCTCGCGGGTGAGGCCGAGCAACCGGCATACGACCGCTGTGGATGCAACCTTCACCAGCACCACGTGATCAAGGCCGACTTTGTTGAATGAGTTTTCGAGAGCGATGCAGCCTTGTATCTCGTGAGCTTTGATCATCGCGGTTAAGACCTGCCGCATCTGCAACGGAGCTTTGCCTTCGGCGAGGCGCGCGCGCGAAAGCCAGTCGGCTGTAGCGAGAATGCCGCCGAGATTGTCGGAGGGATGTCCCCACTCGGCGGCGAGCCAAGTGTCGTTGAAGTCCAGCCAGCGAATCATCGCGCCGATGTTGAACGCGGCTTGCACCGGGTCGAGCTGATAACTGGTGCCCGGCACGCGCGCGCCATGCGGCACCACAGTGCCCGGCACAATGGGCCCCAGCAGCTTTGTGCACGCGGGATACTCCAGCGCTTCGAGTCCGCAGCCGAGCGTATCCATAAGGCAATAGCGAGCCGTAGTGTATGCCAGTTCACTGCTGACTTCGTAACTCAGCGCATAGTCGGCGATGTCGGCAAGAACCTTGTCCGGCGCCAGGCGCTCATTGCTTATGTGCGAGGACACGCTAGCTCCTTCTTCAACAACGGGTGCCCCAGGTCTCGCCTTTGAGACCTGAGATAACGCAGACACTAGGCCCGCTTCTCCATCGGCACAAACTCCAGGTTCTCCGGCCCCGTGTAATTCGCCGACGGGCGAATAATCTTCCCGTCCTGGCGCTGCTCGATGACGTGCGCGCTCCAGCCCGCCGTGCGCGACAGGACAAATAACGGAGTAAACATATCCGTTGGAATGCCCATCTGGTGATACGCCACCGCGCTGAACCAGTCCAGGTTCGGCAACATCCGCTTCACATCGTGCATCACGCTCTCAATGCGCGCCGCAACGTCGAACAGTCGCTTGCCGTCGGTTGTCTCTGCCAGCCCGCGCGCCGCCTCCTTGATGATTTCGTTGCGCGGGTCGCTGATGGTATACACCGGATGTCCGAAGCCGATAATCACCTCGCGGTTCGCCACGCGCGCGCGAATATCGGCCTCGGCTTCATCGGCTGTCGCGTAGCGCTGTTGAATCTCCAGCGCCACTTCGTTCGCGCCGCCGTGCTTCGGGCCTTTCAGCGCGCCGATGGCGCCGGCGATGCATGAATACAGGTCGGATCCGGTTCCGGCAATCACGCGCGCGGTGAAGGTGGAAGCGTTGAACTCGTGCTCCGCATACAGAATCAGTGACAACTGCATCGCCGCCACCCACTCCGCGCGCGGCTTCGCGCCATGCAGCAGGTGAAGAAAATGCGCGGCGATGGAGTCGTCGTCTGTCTCCACCTGAATGCGCTTGCCGTTGCGCGCGTAGTGATGCCAGTAGAGCAGCATGGAACCCAGCGACGCCAGCAGCGCATCCGCAATCACCCGCGCACCCGCGTCGTCATGGCTTGCACCCTCCGGCCGCAGGCAGCCCAGCACGGAGACGCCGGTGCGCAGCACGTCCATGGGATGCGTCGTTGGCGGCAGCAGCTCCAGCGCCCGCTTCACTTCCGCAGGCAGACCGCGCAGCGTGCGCAGGCGCGCCTTGTATGCGGCAAGCTCCGCCGCGTTGGGCAGCTTGCCATGCACCAGCAGATAGGCCACTTCCTCATACGCGCAGTGCGCCGCAAGGTCGTGAATGTCGTAGCCGCGATAGTGCAGATCATTGCCGCTGCGGCCCACGGTGCACAGCGCCGTGTTGCCGGCCGGCGTACCTGACAGTGCGACGGATTTTTTGGGCTTGAAGGCTGAAGGCGAGGGGCTGGCTTGTTCTGTACTCATCGGAATCCCTCCCAGGCGCATCGTGCGCATGGATGAACGGCGAAGCTGTCTACTTTGCGCCTTTACCCCGGGCAAACAGCTCGTCCAGCTTCTTTTCGTATGCGTGGTAGTCGAGATACTTGTAGAGTTCGGCGCGGGTCTGCATCAGCGGAACAACATCGCGCTGCGTACCCTCGGCGCGAATTGCCTCGTACACTTTGAGCGCCGCCGCGTTCATGGCGCGATAGGCTGCGCAGCAATACAGGATGATGTCCACTCCCGCAGCCGCCAGCTCTTCGCGCGTGAACAGCGGCGTCTGGCCAAACTCCGTAATGTTGGCCAGGATGGGCACGCCCACCGCTTTGCGAAACTTCGTGTACATCGGCAGCTCCGTCACTGCCTCGGCAAAAATCATGTCCGCGCCCGCGGCCACATAAGCCTGCGCGCGTTCAATCGCTGCATACAGCCCTTCATTGGCCAGCGCGTCGGTGCGGGCCATCAGCACAAATTGTTCATCAGTGCGCGCATCGACGGCGGCCTTGATGCGGTCCACCATCTCATCGGCGGGCACAAGTTCCTTGCCCGGGCGGTGGCCGCAGCGCTTGGCGCCCACCTGGTCTTCAATGTGTACTGCCGCTGCTCCCGACTTGATCATGGAGCGGATGGTGCGCGCAATGTTGAAGGCGCCGCCCCAGCCGGTGTCGATATCCACCAGCAGCGGCAGGGCAGTGGCGTCGGTGATGCGCCGCACGTCGATCAGCACGTCTTCCATCGTGCTGATGCCCAGGTCCGGGACGCCCAGCGAGTTGGCGGCGACGCCGCCGCCAGAGAGATACAAGGCGCGAAAGCCGGTGGCCTGTGCCATGCGTGCCGTGTAGGCGTTGATGGCGCCTGCCACCTGCAGCGGCTTCTCTTCCTTGAGCGCGGCGCGAAACCGCGCCCCCGGCGACGACTGATTGGGATGGTCCGGCATGGAACTTCCTTGCGCCGCATCATAACAGGGTTGTCGTAATCGCTTCACGAACCGAGGCTCGCAGTGCGACAATCATCGCGTCGAATCAGACCACCAGCAGCACGGGCTCTGCCCGGAGGAGGAACATGATGAAACGCCTTTTGATTTGCGCGGGTGCGCTGTTTGCCGCCACGCTGACCCTGTCGGCCCAGCCCAAGACGCCCGCCAGTCCTTCGGCAACAGCGTCGGCCACCATTGCCGGCAAGACCATTTCGATTACCTATTCCTCGCCCAGGGTCAAAGGCCGCGAGGGCCACATCTTTACCAAGGACGGCCTGATCAGCCACGATCCCCACTATCCTGTGTGGCGTGCCGGCGCCAACGCCGCTACAACGCTGCACACGGACGCGGAACTGAAGATTGGCGATCTGACCGTGCCCGCAGGAACCTACACGCTGTTTGTGGACATTTCCAATCCCGACCAGTGGGAACTGATCGTCAACAAGAAGACCGGTGAATGGGGCCTGGCGTATGACGGCACGCAGGATCTGGGCCGCGCGAAGATGAACATGAGCAAGCCGCTTGCGATGGTTGAGAACTTGACCTACTCCATCACAAGCCCCGGCGGATCAACCGGCAAAATCACGCTGGAATGGGAGAACCACTCGGCGTCAGTCCTGTTTGCCGTTCACTAAACCGGGCGCGGGAAGCACCAAATCGGCAGGGCGGAGCATTTTTGCAGGGAATTGCCGCCCTGCCGGTACAATGGTTCTAGAGCGTCATTTCCCGCCGGAGGGGTGAAGAATCTTGCCCTTGTATGAATATCGCTGCACCCAGTGCGGCCATCGCTTTGAAAGAATCCAGAACTTCAGCGCTGAACCGGAGCTTGAATGCCCCAAGTGCAAGGGTGCGCTTGTGCGTCCGCTGACCGCTCCCGCCCTGCAGTTCAAGGGCGCGGGCTGGTATGTGAACGACTACGCGGGCAAAGGCTCGAACAGCTCATCGGGCGATGGTCCTGCGCCTGCCGCTGAAACAAAGCCCGCTGCGGAAGCAAAACCCGCCGCGGCTGAGGCTACCGCCAAGGCGGCAACCCCCGCTCCTTCGGCATGATTTCCGCGTGGTGCGGCGCTGCACATGCTGTAGCCCCGGCGCCGAGGAAGCAATAAGCAACGTCTTCAATATGCCCCTGCTCGATCCCATCCCGTTTCCGGTGGAAGATGCCGATCTTGCTGCTTTGGAGTGGGAGCCGCTGCTCGCGCTGGTCGCGGGCTTTGCCGCATCGCCCGTGGGGCGCGAGGCGATTCTCGCGCTTCGCCCGTCGAGCGACGAGGAATGGATCGCCGGGCAGCACCTGCTCACCGGCGAGGTTCGGCTCATTCTCGGCGAGCAGATTTCCATCCCTCTGGGCGGGCTTTTTGACCCTTCGCAACTGGCGGCCAAGGCGCAGATTCCCGACGCGGCCCTTGAGGCGGCGGAGCTGCAGGCCGTGGCGCGGCTGGCCAACGACGTGGCCTCGTGGCAAGCGCTGCTGCAGCAGCCCCCCGTGCGGCTGGTTGGAAAGCTGCCGGGGCTCTCTGCGCTTTCCGCCGCGTTGGCCACTGCCAGCCTGCGACCGCTCGCCGAGTCCATCGAGCGCAAGATTCAGCCCGACGGCTCACTGGCCGACGACGCTTCGCCTGAACTTGGTCGCATTCGCCGCGACCAGGAGCGCCAGCAGCGCCTCATCGAAGAAAGCCTGCGCGCAGCCCTGCGCAAGCTCTCCACCGACGGCGCCACGCAGGACGATTTGATTACAATTCGCGGCGACCGCTTCGTGATTCCCGTGCGCAGCGAGCTGAAACGGCGTGTCTCCGGTGTGGTGCATGGCGCCAGCTCTTCGGGCCAGACCGTCTACGTGGAGCCGCTGGAAACTATCGAGAAGAACAACGAACTCGTTCGCCTGATTGAAGAAGAGCAGGCCGAGATTCACCGTATCTTTGTCGCGCTTACCAGGCAGGTGGGCGGCTATGCGGGCGCGCTTGTTGCCGGCGCACGCGTCCTTGCGCAGGTGGACAGCTTGCAGGCTCGCGCACGCTTTGCGCGCGATTACGACTGCGTCGCTCCGGGCATCTCGCCGGGCCTGCTGCGGCTCGACGCTGCGCGTCATCCGCTGCTGGAAAAGCATCTGCGCATCACCGGCGGCCGCCCCAACACGAGCATCGTCCCGTTCACGCTTGAACTCACCGCCGAGACGCGCCAGCTCATCATCAGCGGCCCCAACACGGGCGGCAAGACCGTGACACTCAAAACCACCGCATTGCTGGCCATGATGGCGCAGGCTGGAGTGCCCGTGCCCGCCGCCGCAGCCAGCTTCCCCGTCTTTACCGCCTTCCTGGCCGACATCGGCGACGCGCAGTCGATTGAGGCGGAACTCTCCACTTTCTCGGCGCACATTGTGAATCTGAATCGGCTGTCGCGGCTTGCAGGCGCGTGTTCGCTGGTGCTGCTGGATGAGCTGGGTTCGGCTACTGACCCTGAGGAGGGTTCGGCGCTGGCCGTCGCGGTGGCTCAGCATTTTCTAGCGGCGGGCGCTTGGTCGTTGATTTCCACGCATCACACCTCGCTCAAGGTCTATGCGGCCAACACGGCAGGCGTGCTGAATGCCGCCGCGGGCGTGGATGAAGTTACGCTGGTTCCAAACTATCAACTGCGACTGGGCGTGCCGGGCGCATCGGCGGGCATCCAGACTGCCGAGCGGCTTGGGCTGAACGCTGGCATTATCGTCGCCGCGCGCCAGCGGCTCGGCTCGCAGCAGGTGGATATCGCCCGCTTTCTCGACAGGTTGCACAACGAGCTTGCCGCTCTTGAAGCCGAAAAGAAGGCCGCGCGTGAGCAGCAATACGCGCTCAACCAGGAGCGCTCCCGCCTCGCACGCGAGGGCGACGTCGAGCTGCGCAATCGCACCCGCGAACTGGAAATCAAGCTAGCCTCGCTGCTCAAGGATTTTGAATTTCAGATGCGCGAGACGGTGCGCGCCATTGAGGACCGCGTTGCGCAACAGAAGCTGTCAAAGGAAGCTGAGCGCCGCATCCAGCGCCTGCGCCGCGAGTTTCAGGAGAGCTTCAACCAGACCGTCGTCGCGCACCGCACGGGCGCGGACCAGGGCGACGCAAACGCGCAGCCGCACCTGCTGCGCCACATCGCTCCCGGCGACCGCGTGCTCCTCAAGTCCATGAACAAGATTGCCATTGTGCAGCGCGAAGTCGAGAAGGATGTTTTTGAAGTCGCGCTCGGCCCCATCAAGATGCGCGTCCGCCGCGACGAGTGCTCCGCGCCTTCTCCTTCTGCGGAAGACGCCCGGCGCGAAAAGCACGACCCCCTCGCCGCCGCACGCAAACAGAAAGGTGTCCACGTCTCTGTAATCAGCGCCAACACCGACGACATGCGCATGGAGATTAACCTCATCGGCCGCACCGTGGACGAAGCCACCGAGGAGTTGGAAAAGTACCTCGACCGCGCCTTCCTCGCCGGCCTGCCGCGCGTCCGCATTATCCACGGCCACGGCGCCGGCATCCTCCGCCGCGGCGTCCGCGAGTTCCTCAAGAGCCATCCGCACGTCGCCGGCATCGAAGAGGCTCCGCAAAACGAAGGCGGCCAGGGCGCCACGCTCGTCGACCTCCGCCAGTAGCCTCCGCTCCCTGACCTCGTCATCCTGACCGCAGCACACCACCCGCTCCCACACACCAGTCTTGTCATCCTGAGCGCAGCAGGAAACTCGCTGCCAAAACAGATTGTCATCCTGAGCGAAGCACGCTTGGGGCCCCGCGATCGCTCAGCGAACGTGGGGTAAGCGGAGCGAAGGATCTGCTTTTATTCTTGGTTCCCCCGGCCAGCCGCTCCTCCGCAATCACAAAGCCACCGTCATCTTGAGCGCAGCGAAGCGGAGTCGAAAGATCAGCGTCGGCCTTTCCTAACTTCCGCATCGCCGGGGACACAAACGGAATTCGGAATTTTGAAGTCCCGATAGTTGGTTAGCGCCTCGGTGAATAGGCGTGATTCTTCAGTCGATTTCAAAAGGCATTGACGGAGCTCTTGCGGACGGAGGAGGGACGGGCTAATCTGGTCAGTCCTTCAAATGAACTGGAAGAGGCTTTGCATGAGGCGTACCCTGGCGCTTCTGTTCACTGTATTCATGCTTCTCGGATGCGCGTTCGGTCAACAAGACGACTTGCGTTTGGAAGCCCTTAAGAAATACATCCTCGAGAGTAACTACCCAGAGGTATTCGGGAAAGATTACTACAAAACGCGCATCGAAGGTGTGCTCGATACGGACATCGACAATGATGGGTCCCGGGAAATCGTTGTCCTGTTTTATCCGCACTATCGCCAGTCTGCTCCCATTTTGATCTACAAGATCAGTTCTGACCTCAAGGTGAAAAGAGTGCCAGAAGGACTTGCGCCAGGCCCGCTAGAAAAAGTGTCCGGGGACTACCTCGATTCACACAATTTGGGGATGGCAGTAGACTTCGAGGTCTCAGGCGGAACGGCCACTCCAGAAACTGTTCTCGAAGCCGCGTTGAAAAGCGGCATGAATGGATTCGTGATTTACGACTCGTTCTTTCACATGGATCACCGGAGCGGCACTCCAGCGGTCATTGACATGCGTGGCGTGAAATTGCCTTCGAAGGACCATGATTGCAGCTCTTTTGAGTTTTCGAGAGTCAAGCAAATTGCCGCTGGGCACATCCGTGAAGACTCTTCAAAAAACTACCTCGCCGCTTGGGTCGGTGACGAGATTTACGTGTACCTAATTCACGGGATATCGAATCGGGGAATGCTCGATAAGAAGCTCTGGGTGGTTAAAGCTCCAGAGGGATTCAACGGCTTTGAGATAGGCAAGGGCCTCACATACAAGACTGAAACAGCAACAGATGTGTTGACCTTAAAATAACACTTCCTTGGTTTGAATCGGACTACCCCCCGGATAGCCCGCTGACTTCGTCTGCAGCCGCTTCGTTGCTTCGCCCGGTTTGTCGACAAACCGGAAGTTACCCATTCCATGGCCCACTCCAGCCCTTGGCCCCTCAGTTCCTGCGTCCCTCCAACACTGTCAACCCCTATCCAACCGCGCCCGTCCGCAACCCCCTCATTCCACGCGCCCAAAAGCTCCACATCCATTTGCGTAGAATTTCCCCGCCTGCGCGCACAATGGAAGGGTGATGGAAATGGGAGGCAAAGCATCGGGACTCGTCGCAGTGTCGGAGATGCCCCCAGTCTAATCTGTCGGACATCCGCCCGGTCCGTACCC
>JAJYBT010000279.1 GCA_021778875.1 Acidobacteriota bacterium
TTGCGGTCATCGGCTCTCACTCTGACGTGGGCATGATCTCCGGCGGCGGGTCTGCGCAAGTGGATCCGATTGGCGGGAACGCGATTATGCCTCCGGGCAAGGGAGCGACACGCTGGCAGCAGGAGATATGGTTCCCCGCCTCGCCTTTAAAGGCGATTCAAGCGCGCGCGCCAAAGGCGCAGGTCAAGTACGACTCAGGCACTGATCCCGCAACGGCAGCCGCAGCGGCCAAGGGCGCTGATGTGGCGATCGTCTTTGCCTATGAGTGGGAGAGCGAAGGCATGGACCTGCCCAATCTCTCGCTGCCCCATCATCAGGACGATGTCATTGCAGCTGTGGCGGCAGCCAATCCGCACACCATCGTCGTGCTGGAGACAGCGAACCCGGTCACGATGCCGTGGGTCAATGCTCCGGCGGCAATCCTTGAGGCATGGTTCGCGGGTAGCGATGGCGCCAACGCAGTCGGCAATGTCCTCTTCGGCTCGGTCAACCCCAGTGGCAAGCTGCCCAACACCTTCCCCAAGAGCGAGGCCGATCTGCCGCATCCCACCGTTACCATGCCGCCGCCGGAGTCACAGCACTTCTCCGGCCCCGCATCGCCAGAGCAGTGGGCCAAGGGCCTGCCACCGTTCCAGGTCACCTACGATGAAGGCGTGAAGGTTGGCTATAAGTGGTATGACGCGGAGAAAAAGCCCGTCCTGTTCCCCTTCGGCTTTGGGCTGTCGTACACGAGTTACAAATACTCGGGGCTGCAGGTAACGCCGGGGCAAACTGTCAAGGTGACATTTACGCTTGCCAACACCGGAGCACGCGCCGGAGCGGAAATTGCGGAAGTCTATGCGTCTCTGCCCGCTGCCGCACAGGAACCGCCCAAGCGGCTGGTGGGCTTCAGCAAGGTGAAGCTAGACGCCAGGGAAAAGAAAACAGTGACAGTGGAAATCGACCCGAAGTATCTGTCGATCTTTGACGAAGCAAAGGACGGATGGACTCTCGTTCCAGGCGACTACACCATCATGGTTGGCGGCTCGTCGCAGGATCTGCCGCTGAAGGCGACGATCAGCTTGAAATAGCATTGGTCTCAAAACATCGAAGAGGGGCCGCAGGTTGAGAAAGATAGACACGCGGCCCTTGATCATTTGTTGATGGAACGCGTTAATCCCCGTCCGGCGGCACCTGCTCCAGCAGCCGCTTCCACGTCCTCTGATTCTTGCGGAAGCTCTTTTTCAAATCTTCCAGGATACGGTCGAAGTCTGCATTGGTGCGCAGGTTGTTCCACGCCGGATTTTTCTGGAACCATGGATAGTTCTCATTGCCGAGATAAATGGCGCGGCGCAGCCAGTGCAGCGCTTCGCTGGAGTCGCCCTCGACGGCGAAGTAGGTTGCAAGTCGATAGGCCATTTCGCTGTCGGCCTCGGCGGCGGCCAGCGTATCGTCCTTGAGCAGCGCGGCGGCGCGTTCCCGCTGGCCAGCCTGCACGTAACACAGCGCCAGCGTGGGCACGGCGATGCGCAGCGACTCGTCGTCGCGGACGACGCCTTCCAGAATATCAATGGCCTCGCTCAGGTTGCCCATGCGCATCTGCTGGTAGCCGAACGAGGTGCGCAGCAGCGGATGGCGCGGCTCCAGCGCCAGGCCCTTTTCTAGTTCGTCTCCGGCCAGTTCAATTTGATTTTGATAGTGATACACACGGGCGCGGTGGTTGTAGAGGATGGCGGCGTTGGCGGGGTTCAATTTGAGGGCGCGGTTGAATTCATGCAACGCTTCCTCGTACATGCCGTCGCCGCGCAGGGCGATGCCCGCCACCATGTGTACGTTCCAGTCATTGGCCGCCGATGCCAGCAGGTTTGCGATGCCATGGCGCGCGGACTCTTTTTCGCCGCGCGAGAGCAGCATGTAAATGCGATAGAGGTTGGCCTCGGTGGAAGCGGGGTCAAGCTTGAGCGCCTCGTCAAAAGCGCGCCGCGCGTGCATGACGTGAATCTGTCCGCCGAAGCCATGGCGGACGTATTGGATTTCGGCAATGCCCAGCCCGCTCCACCCGGCGGGAAACTGGGGGTCGGTTTCGACGACGCTTTGGAAGAGGGCATGGGCGCGATCCAGATCAGCGCGCGAGCCGGTGCGCACCATGAACGAGCTGAGCAGCGCGCGGCCCTGAAGATACTTTTCGCTTACAGGGCCGGGCAGCGAGGCGTCGCGTGGCCCTGGACGCGGTGCATCAATCTTGTCCCCGGCGCTGAGCCCATGGAGAGCCGCGAATACTTCGTTCGATATTTCAGTCTGCACCGCGATCAGGTCCAGCGAAGCCACCTGAATGGCGCCGCCCGAGCGCACGCTCTGCGATGCGACATCGAGCAGTTGCCAGTTCAGGTCGAAGCCGGTTTCAGAGCGCACGAAGCTGCCCGCCAGCACATAAGACACCAGCAGCTTTTTTCCTACGGCCAGCGGGTCCATCTGCGCGATGGGCAGCGACATCAGCGTGCTCGAAGGCCGCACCACCAAAGCGGGAATGCGCGCGAGCCGCGCTGCGATGGCGTCAGCCAGTGCGTATCCGTAAAGCGGAGCGGCCTCAGTTGCGCCCAGGTTGCTGAAGGGCAAAACGACGAGGGAGTTCTGCGGCGCGCGGTCGGCGGCCGACTCAAGAAACCGCTCCGCCAGCATGGAGAGAAAGCCGGTGGCGCGCTTCTCCGCTTCCGCCGCCGTGGTGGGCAGGTTGGCCGCAGCCTCGCCGGGAATGATGCCGGTCTCAATCTGCTGCGCCTTCATGATGGTCTTGAGCGCCTCGCGCACCTCGGCAGCAGAGGTGTAGCGCGATGCCGGGTTCTTCTCAAGGCAGGTTGCAATCACACTCTTCAACTCGACGGAGACGCCGGGGACAATCCCGCTGAGGTCCTGCGGATCGGAGAATTGAATCGCGCGGATGGCCTGAAAATCCTCGGCGTCAGGACGCGAAAACGGATGGCGGCCGCTGGTCAGTTCATACAGAATCACGCCAAGGGCCCACACGTCGGACTGCACACTTGACTGGCCGGTGACGAACTGCTCCGGCGCCATGTAGCGGATGGTGCCGCCGCGCGCCGTGTAGGTGGCCGCCATGGAGGCGTCCTTGGCGAGGCCGGCCTTGGACGGATCGAAGCTTGCATCTTCCGGACGAAGACGGCGCGCCAGGCCGAAGTCCAGAATCTTCACCAGGCCGCCGTCGGTCAGCATCACGTTCTGCGGCTTCAGGTCGCGATGAAAGATGCCCAGCGCGTGCGCTGCCTGCAGGCCGTCGGCAATCTGAATGCCCACGGAGAGCACCAGTTGCGGACGCGCCGGTCCGGCTGCAATGAGTTGGTCCAGCGACTGGCCGGGCACGTACTGCATGACGATGTAGCCCTCATCGCCGGCTTCGCCCACTTCATAAATTGCGCAGACATTGGGATGCTCGATGGCCGAAGCCAGCCTCGCCTCGCGCAGCACGGTGGTGCGCATCTGCTGGGCCGACAAGAGGCCCGCGCGCAAAACCTTCAGCACCACAGGCCGCTGCAGCAGCGTGTCGTTGGCCAAGTACACCACACCACTGCCGCCCGCGCCCAACTTGCGCAGAATCTCGTAATGTTCGATCGTTCTTCGCTTCATCACTCCTGTTCAGTGTAACGGGCAGTGAATGAAGACCGCATCAATTTCCGGCATTGCACAGCTCGGCTAGTGGATGGCACCGGTTGAACGAAAGAGGCAAGCAGGAATGAAGTGCGCAGGGAAACCACGTGAGAGAGTGCGCTGATTCTGTCAGTGTCCCCGCCGCACTTCTCCGGTTTCGACGGGTGGCGGATTCTTTTCCAATAGCTTCTGGCTGCGGCGGCCCATCAGGAACATGATGAGTCCGAAGACCAGCAGCACCAGTCCCCACCAGAGATTGGCGTTGATGCCAAGGCTCCGGGCGTAGAGCGTTACATTGCCGTCGGTGGCGACGCCAAAAAGCGTGAGGATCAGGCCGGTCAGCGTGAACATCAATCCCATGGGAATGCGCAAATCGAGTCTCATCGAAGCCACCTCTCCTCAGGCAAAGAAAATATTCAAAGCAACGGCCACCAGCAGAATGGCCACAGCCAGCGCCTCGGGGCGCTTCCACCACTGGAGGTGCGCGTGCGAGGGCTTGGGTGTGAGCGAGTGAACCAGGCCGACCAGTTCCGACTCAGGATGCGGCTTGGTGAACAGGCTGACCACAACGGTGATGACGAAGTTGATGCTGAAGGCAAAGATTGCGCCCCAGAAGTTCTGGGCCATGTCGCTGGGGTAGTTGTGGAGCACGGCAATCCATCCGCCGTGAATTCCGGCGTGCGCTTCGATGGGCAGCGTAAGCCCGTGATGCAGCATCGCTCCGGCGGTGCCCGCAATCAATCCCGCAAAGGCCCCGTGGCCGGTGGCGCGCTTCCAGAACATGCCCAGCAGGAAGGTGGCGAACAGCGGCGCGTTCACAAACGAGAAGACCAGTTGCAGCGTGTCCATGATGTTGTTGAAGTTGATGGCGGCAAAGGCCGTTGCAATGGAGAACAGAATGCCGCCGACCGTGGCCCATCGGCCCACCGCCATGTAATGCCGGTCGCTTGCGCCCTTGTGAATGTAGGACTGGTAGAGATCGTAGGTGAACACGGTGTTGAAGGCCGTGACATTGCCGGCCATGCCGCTCATGAAGCTGGCCATCAGCGCCGTGAGTCCCAGTCCCAGGATGCCCGTGGGGAAGAAGTGCAGCAGCATATTCGGCGTGGCCATGTCGTAATCCAGCAGCGGATTGCCGCTGGCGTCGAGCATGGGTTTGCCGGTCACCGGGTTGAGCTTCGCCGGAACCAGTCCACGACCCTCCTCAGCTTCCTTTGAGACAACCGTTGTGTCGTGATAGATCAGGCCAGCTTCATTGCGGACGACGGTGGTGGTGTGCGGCGTGGGCAGGCCGATCGCCAGCAGGCCGGGTAGAATCACCAGAAACGGAAAGAACATTTTGGGAACGGCTGCAATGAGCGGAACCCTGCGCGCCGATTCCATGTCCTTGGACGCCATCGCGGTCTGAATCACAAGGAAGTCTGTGCACCAGTAGCCGGACCCAAGCACGAAGCCCAGACCCATGCCGAGACCGATAATCTCAATGCCCATGGGATTGGTGTTGGCGTGCATCACGCCTTTCCACTCGTGCATGTAGGCCACCGGCAGCGCGGCTTTGAGTCCGCCCCAGCCGCCGATGTTCTTGAGCCCCAGCAGAACCAGCGGCAGAA
>JAJYBT010000280.1 GCA_021778875.1 Acidobacteriota bacterium
CATCATGCTCGACATGGTGCAGTTGCTCGACACCCGCTGGGACCTGAAGCTCGACCGTGAGCGCGTCGTCGCCCGCCTCGGCCCCACGCTCGCCGCGCAGCTCTACCCCGTCGGTTCCTGGCGCGACCATCCACCCACGCAGCTTCCGCCCAACCTCGCCTCGCCCAGCAACTGGGTTCCTCTCGCCCCGCTTGACTCCACCCAGACGCGCCTCACTCGGCCCTCCGTGCACGATCTGCTCCAGCTCCGCCAGCTCGTCGAAGGCTTCCGTATCCGCTGCCCCGGCTGCATTCCCGGATCCAATGAATGGGTCGTCTCCGGCGCGCACACCGCCTCCGGCAAGCCCATCCTCTCAAACGATATGCACCTTCCCTTTGAGCTTCCCGGCATCTGGTACGAAGCCGGGCTCGAAGCTCCCGGCTTCCACGCCGGCGGGCTCACTATTCCAGGAATCCCCTTCATCATCGCCGGCCACAACGACCACGTCGCCTGGGGATTCACCGCCATGTATGCCGACATGCAGGATCTCTACGTCGAGCAGACCAACGCGCAGGGCCAGTACCGCGCACCCGACGGCACTTGGCATCCCATCGAGCATCATCGCGAAACCCTCCGCGTCCGCGGCGGCCTCAACCAGACCATCGACGTCGCCTCCACCGACCACGGCCCCATCGTCACCTCGCTCATCCCGCACGAGTCCCGCACCATCGCCCTGCGCTGGAGCATCTACGACGTCCCTCAGGACGACATCCCGCTCTTCGCACTCGACACCGCCACCGACTGGACCAGCTTCCGCGCCGCCCTCAGCCGCTGGACAGGCCCTTCGCTCAACGTCGTCTACGCCGACGACCAGGGACACATCGCTTATCAGGCCATCGGCCAGATTCCCAACCGTCCCGGCGGACTCATGGACGTACCCATCTCCGACTCCAACCACGAGTGGCAAGGCTACATCCCATTCGACCAGCTCCCCTCAACGCTCGATCCGCCCACCGGAATCCTCGCCACCGCCAACGCCAACATCACCCCCAAGGGATATCCCTATGGAATCAGCGACGACTGGGCCGACCCTTACCGCAACGAGCGCATCTGGAAATGGCTCGCCGGCAAGAACAACCTCACCCCCGCCGACATGCTCACCCTCCAGACCGATGTCTACTCCGCCGTCGATCAGGAACTGGCCCAGCGTTTCGCCTACGCCATCGACCACGCCTCCAACCCAAACCACCGCCTGCGCGTTGCTGCCAACATCCTCCGTACATGGCAGGGCCGGGTCAGCGCCAACTCGCCTGCAGCTGCCATCGTCGAGACCGCCAAGGCCGACTTCTGGCCCATGATCCTCGAACCCAAACTCGGGAAGGCGTGGCGGCTCTATCGCTGGGACGAGCGCGGCTTCGCGCAGGAGCAACTCATCACCAACACGCCGCCCGCATGGCTCCCGCCCGGCTACAAAACCTGGGACGACTTCCTCGCCGCCGTCGTCAATCGAGCCATAAGCTCCGCGCCGGCGGATCTCCACAACTGGACCTACGGCGACACCCATACCATCCAAATCGAGCATCCCATCTTCGGCCATCTTCCCTGGTTCCGCAACTGGACCGGCGTCGGTCCCGCCCCCATGCCCGGCGACACCTCCACCGTGCTCCAATCCGGTCGCGGCTTCGGCCCGTCGCAGCGCTTCACCATTGACTGGGCCAATCCCGACGACGCCACTGAGAACATCGTCCTCGGCCAGTCCGGCAATCCGCTCAGCCCGTATTACCGCGACCAGTGGCCGCTCTGGTATCACGGACACACCTTCCCCCTGCCCTTCAGTGACGCAGCCGTGCAGGCCCAAACCAGACACATGCTCACCCTCGAACCTTGACGCGCCACCAGCGCCAACAATCCGCCTCCGTCGCGGTATCATGAATCAAAATGCAAGCCGAACTCCAGCTCAGTGAAATCCTCCACTCCGGCGTCGAATTGACCGACCGCGCCCTCGAGCGCCTCCTTCCGCCCGCCTCGCAGGTTCCCGCATCCATTCACGCCGCCATGCGCCACAGCACCTTCGCCGGAGGCAAGCGCCTCCGTCCCGTCCTCGTCTACGAGGCCGCCCGCATGATTGCCAAAGGCACACTCCCCGCCGGGGTCGAAGACCTCGGTGCAGCCATTGAAATGCTGCACACCTACTCCCTCATCCACGACGACCTCCCGGCACTCGACAACGACGATCTCCGCCGCGGCAAGCCCACCTGCCACGTCGTCTATGGAGAAGCCATCGCCATCCTCGCCGGAGACGCGCTCCAAACCCTCGCCTATCAAACCCTCGCGGGTCTTCGTTGCCCCGCGCCCGCTACTGTCGAAATCATTCGCCTCATCGCCGAAGCCACTGGCACCGTCGAAGGCATGATCGGCGGCCAGGTCCTCGACCTCGAAGGCGAGCACTCGAAACCCACCGCGGAAAGCGCCCACGCTATCCATCGCGCAAAAACCGGAGCCCTCCTTCGCGTCAGCATCGTCTCCGGCGGCCTCTACGCCGGAGCCACACCCGCCGATGCAGCCCGCCTCACCGCCTTCGGCACCAAGGCCGGACTCGCCTTCCAGATCATCGACGACATTCTCGATGTCACCCAGACCTCCGAGCAGCTCGGCAAAACCGCCGGCAAAGACCTCACCAGCGACAAGGCCACCTGGCCCGCGGTCTTCGGAATCGAGCAGTCCCGCCGCGACGCCGACTGCCTCATCGCCGAAGCTTTCGCCGAACTCGAGCCCTACGGCTCCGCCGCCGCCGGACTCAAAGCCGTTGCCCAGTACCTCGTCGAACGCACCCACTAACACTGTCACTCAACCACGGGCGCCATTCTGAGCGAAGTGTGGTGCGTCAGCACCACACGCAGTCGAAGAACCTGCGGTTTGCCAGACCAGCCACTCCATCACGCCCCAGCCACGGCATTCACCACAAAAAGGGTGTCATCCGGAGTGTGGTGCGCCAGCGCCACACGTAGTCGAAGGACCTGCTGTTCCCTGAACGCAGCAAGGCACATTACTCTAGAAGAAGATGACCCCACTCACCGAGCCCGACATCCTCGCCGCACTCCGCGACGTCTACGACCCCGAGCTGCCCGTCAACATCGTCGACCTCGGACTCGTCTACCGCATCGACCTCGCGCCCGATCCCCACGCGCCCGGCATGCTCTCGCGTCAGAAGGTCGAGATCGACGTCACCATGACCTCGCAGGGCTGCCCCGCCCACGACCAGATCATCGAGCGAATCAAGAACCGCCTCGCCGGACTCCAGCAACTCAGCCAGACCACCGTCAACCTCACCTGGACCCCGCCCTGGACGCCGCACCGCATCACCCCCGCCGCCCGCAAACAACTCGGCATCGAGTAACTCGCCCAAAAACACCACAGGCCCCGCCATCGCAGGGCCTGCCCCGTCACTCAAAGAGACAAAATCTTAACTTCCCACCGTGATCGAGTGCACGATGGCTGTTACGCCGCCAGTCGGATTGCAGGGCTTATCTTGCCCAACTACCCCGTCATAATTCACGGTACCTGTATTCACCGCGGTGTACGGTCCATACGTACCCTTTGCGTAGCTTCCATTCGCCAAAAACCCGTTCGAAAAGACCTTAGGATTATTGTTATCGGAATAACACCAGGTGAATCCCTGATCGTTCTCACATGTAATCGTTACAGTATCATTCACTCGGACGTTAGGAAGGTTCGGATCTCCGGGAATATTGACGTCCCAATTTTGAGGCTCTGGCATCTTTCTCTCCTTCTTTCCAGCATGGTTGCATTGCGTTAACCGGTATCAAACCTGGCCGGCGTTATGGGGGAATTATTTATACTTCGACTTAAACCGCGGATCGGCAACCAGCGCCTTCAAATTGGGGTCGTTCACAATATTCTCCACCGCATACCCCTTGCTGATTGACTTCTCAATACACTCGAGCGCCTTCGTTCTGTCGCCCAGTAGCTCATACGCCTCTCCAATATTCGACAGCACATTCGGATCATTCGGCGCCAATGCCAGCGAGGTTGCGATCTTCGATTCCGCCTTGGCTGTATCCTTGTCCTGCGCGTACATGGCCGCCAGGGTAGATTGCGCAAGCGCATCCTGGGGCTTCATCGCTACCACCCTCTCAGCCATCTCTTCCGCGCGGCGCTGCGCGGCCTTCGCCTTATCCGGCTCATTGATAGCTTCGTATGCTTCAACTAGATTGCTCCACACCATATAGTTTTTGTCATTCAATTGCAGCGCTTTTTCCGTCATCGCCGCCCCATCTTGAAATCGCTTTTCCTCAATGTAAAGCAATCCCAGGTTCGCGTATGCCACATAACTTGGACTTATCGCAATCGATTTCTTCAATGCCTGCTCTGCCAGGCCAAGCGATTGCTCTCCTCCTTGGTCTTCGTAGGTCGCCCCCAAATTGAAATAGACTTCCGCGTTGTTTGGCGTCAGTCGTAGAGCCTGCTTGAATGCGGCAATCGCTTGCGGGAACTTCCCATGCAGGTGATAAAAATTCCCCAGATCGTTATATCCGCCCCAGTAGTTAGGCCTTAGGGCCACTGCCCTCTCAAAGGCCTTCTCCGCATCCGCAATTCGTCCTGCGCTCTCATACGACTTCGCCATCCCCTCAAGTGCTGCTCCATCGTTCGGATTCAACTGCAGCGCGTGTTGGAACTCTTGCACTGCCAGATCATGCTTCCCCTGTTCATCGTGGATCTGCGCCAGCGTCACATAAACAGCCGGAATCGTGTTATCCAGTTCCACCGCCTTCTGGCCGTAGGCCTGCGCCTCATTCAGCCATTGCAGGTTCCGGTCCACCTGGTACTTCAGCCGATACGCCTCTCCCGCCGCCGCATACCCCAGCGCAAAATTCGGGTCCGTCTGCGTCGACTGCTTCAGCGCCGCAATCGCATTATCCAGATTGCCCGGCTTGTCATAGCGGTCGATATATCCCAGCGCCTTCAGGTAGTCCTCGTACGCCGCCGGATCAACCCTGCCGCCCGTGTTCCGCAGCATCCCCGCCGTTACCTTGATGTTCATCAGTTGCGCCAACTTCGCAACCGTCTCGTCTTCCAACGTCGAAAGGTCGCCCGCCGGATCATCAACATCCACCGAACCAATCTGCCGCAGCGTCTTGGTATCGATGAGATTTGCCGTCAGGTGAATATCCGTCCCATCGCGCTCCACCGCGCCCTTCACCACCAGGTTCGCGCCCAACTCCTTCAGCGCAGCCATGGGATCAG
>JAJYBT010000281.1:0-4347 GCA_021778875.1 Acidobacteriota bacterium
CACAAATGAGGGTGCCCCCGGTGCCTCGCACTTGGGCACCGGGGATACCACAGACCTCCACCGGCGATGGTTCCGATTGATCCTCGAAAATCCGCAAACCGGAACTAACCCAACCTACCCTCACCCCACCACCCTGTCAACCGCTCCGCACCCGCACTTGCCCCTAACCCATTCATTCCACCCGGCCCCAGCCCGCCGCCCCTTTGCAGAACATTTCCCCGCCCCGGCGCACAATAAATACATGAGAAGCCAGAGCCCAGCAAAATTGTCAGGGACGTCCCCGGTTCAATTTGTCAGCCATGCCCCCGGTCTAATCTGTCGGACATCCGCCCGGTCCGTACCCCCCAGCTACCCCCCCCTCCCCCCCCTTTGAGGGTCCATTCGCCATAATTTCGCTATTTTGGCAGCGACGCGCCGCTCCGCGTCTACTGCGGCGGAGGATTCGATTGGCTCGATCTGGCCGGAGCCGTCGCTGGGTCCTCAAGGCGCGTAACGTGTACGCTGGCCTGCGTTTCCGGCACGGTGCCGTCGTTCACCTGCGCCTCTGTCGGCTTACCCATGATAAGCAGGCGCTTGACGACCTTACCGCGTGCCGGAATCAGAACGCGCTCTGTAACGGTGGTCTTTGCCGTGCGCACCGTTACGGGTACCTCAGCAGCGGCATACCCGGCGTTGGCCAGATTCACGGCCACCAGCCACGCGCCTGCCTGCGCCGGGCTGGGAAACACGCTCTCGATGCTCAGGTCCGGCAGGCCCTTGTCCGCGTCCACCCAGTCGGCAAAGAACCACGAAAGGTCCTTGCCCGCACTCGCCTTCTTCACCAGCTCCTCCAGCAGTCCGCCGCCGGAGCCTGTATCGCGGGCCGGGTCATAGGCGCTCAGGGCGCTGGCCAGCGCCTCGTCGCCCACCATATCTCGCAGCATCCAAAGCACATACGCAGCCTTCGCGCGATAGTAGACCGGTGCCGTGGCAACCGCCAGCGGCTGCCCGGCGCTCTCGCCCGGACTTGCAGGCTCGGCCAGCGCCAGCGCGGCGCGGTCGGCCTCCAGCGCGCCCAGCGCATCGTCCCGTCCACGGCGTTTTTCCACCCACAGCGTGCCCATAAAGGTGGCCGCGCCCTCGCTGACCCAGGCGCGCGGCGGCTGCATCCATGCATGCGTAAGCGCATGCACCAGAACGCCTTGCAGCCGGTCCGCCGGGCCCTCTTTCAGGCTGATCGCCAGCAGCGCGCCGGTTTCAAATGGCGCATCGTCCGGGTCCGGCAGGTCGAGCAGGGTCAACTGCGCCCTCGGAGCCTTCCCAAGCCAGTCCTCAACAAACGGCGTAACCGCCGTGGCCGCGTCGAGCCAGCTCTGCACGGCGACTTCGTTCTCGGCAAGCGTCCACGCCGTCAGGTTCGCGCCGGGGTGCGCCTTGCGGATCGCGACAAACAGGCTCGGCGCTAGAAAGCCCAGCGCGCCGCTCTCCGCGCTCGCCGTGGCAATGCCGTCCACATCGGGACCAAAGCGGCCCTCCGTCGCAACTGTCAGCTTCGCGGGTTGCCCGTTGATCAGCGCCACCGTCGGCTCCTGCCCATAGGGAAACTCAACCGTCAGCCGCATGTGGAAACGGGCCCCCGCAAGCCGCAGCTTGTGCGTGCCAATCTCGTCAAACAGCCGTGCTCCGTCGCCCAGAATCACCGGAACGCTCGACACCGGATACCAGACCACGTTGCCAAAGCCGCGCAACCCCGTGAACGGAACCGTTATCTGGTCCCAGTCCGAGCGCAGCGCAAGGTCCTCCGGCGTTCCCACAGCCAGCAGGCGCTGGGCCGTGGCTGTCACCTCGCCGGAGTAGCGCACATCAAGCTGTAGCGCGGCGCCCGGCGCCAGCGGCTCCGCCAGCGGAACAGTCGCCTCGTGCAACTGCCCCGTGTGGTCCGCGTCGGAGTTCAGCACCGCCACGGGAAACGAAACATCCCGGCCACCCATGCGTATCTGCTCCCAGTTCAGCGAGGACGAGATTTGCAGCGGAATGCGGGTGAGCGGCGCTTGGCCGTCATTGCGCACCGTCACCAGCGCGCGCACCGCGATGCAATGCGCCGCAGACTGCAAGTGCACATCCAGATCCAAATCGGTAAAGGTGACGGCCCGCCGGTCAGCGTCCTCGGCCGTTGGCTCCTTGGCCAGCGCAATCGCCGGCTGGGCCGCGGGGCCGGCTTGGGTGGCCGTTGCGCCGCTCTCGTCCGCAGAGCGGGAAAAGATGACCTTGCCGCCGGGCTTTGTGGGTTGCGGCTGCTGCGGGGCTGCGGGGGTTTGGGCTGGCTTTGCGCTGCTCTGCGCTGCGCCGGGAACTGCCGCCAGGACAGCGGCAAGCACTCCGCCTGCCAGCGTCCGGGCAAAAGAAAACGTCATGAACCCAGGCCTTTCTGCTTCTTTGGTTTGGACGCGCCTTTCGCATCGTGGCGAGCGCCGGCTGCCGGCCGCGCAGCGCTGCGCCGCTGCCGGAAAGCCTCATACAGCACCACCGCCCCCGCAGCCGAAACGTTCAGCGAGCTCACGCCGCCCGCCATGGGGATCCGCAGCAGATGATCGCAGGTCCGCCGCACTAGGTCGTGCAGTCCCGCGCCCTCGCGGCCCAGCACCAGCACGCAGTCCCCGGTGAAATCGAACTGGTCATAATCCTGAGCGCCGCGCTCGTCCAGCCCGATAATCCATAGATTCTGCTGTTTCAGGTCTTCGAGCGCCCGCACCAGGTTCACCACCCGCGCAATGCGCAGATGCTCGGCCGCCCCGGCGCTGGCCTTCACGGCCACCGGGCTCAGCGGAGCGGAGCGGCGCTCTGTCAGCACCACGCCATCCACGCCGGCGCCGTCCGCCACACGCAACAGAGCGCCCAGATTCTGCGGGTCTTCCACGCCGTCCAGGGCCAGCAGCAGCCGAGCCGGGCGCGGCGCGCCGGCAGCAGCAGCGGGCGGCGCAAACAGGTCTTCAATGCTCAACGCCTGCTGCGGGCGAACCACGGCCACCACGCCCTGGTGGGCGGGCGTGCCGGCCAGATGCGTCAACTGCTCCCGCGGCTCCTGGCGTACCCGGACACCCGCTTCGCGGCACTCCGCCGCCAGCCGGGCCAGCCGTTCGTCGTGCCGCTCGCGGGCCACAAGCACGTGATCAAACCGCCGCTTGCCCGCCCGAAGCGCCTCTTCCACCGGATGCAGGCCGTAGAGAACTTCCATAAGCCCTAGTGTAGAAGATGGGTTCGGTTGCGTGGATCCACACGCGAAATCCCGGTTGCAACCTGTCATGCACGCGCGGCATACTCAGGCTGCGCATGAGTTCTTCCCACCCCAAGTCCTTTCGCGCAGTGCTGGAGTCTGCCGGCAAGCCCTTGTACTGGGTGATTGTGCGCGTTCCATTCGACCTGAAAAAGCAATGGCCGGAGTGGCGGAATCGACGGGTGCGCGGAGAAATCAACGGCTTTGCGTTCCGTACCTCGCTCTTCCCCGGCTCGCAGGGCGAGGGATTCACGCTGCTGGTGAATAGGCGGATGCAGGCCGGAGCAAAGGCCAGGCCCGGTGACCGGGTGCAGATCCGGCTGGAACCCGACCTTGAACAACAACAGGTTGTGCTGCCCCTCGAACTCACGGCCGCGCTCAAGGGTGACCGGCAGTTGCAAACATGGTTCAACGGTCTGAGCCCTTCCATGCGCAAGGGCTATGCAGGAATGGTGGAGCAGGCCAGAAGCGCCGAAACGCGCCGCAGCCGCGCGGAGAAGGTGGCCGAAATCGCGCTTCTGGCAATGGAGGGTGAACGGGAAACACCACCGCTCTTGCGCGCGCTTTTCCAGCAGCATCCTCGTGCCGAAACCGGCTGGAAAGCCATGACGCCGACCCAGCGACGCGGCCATCTGCTGGGCATCTTCTACTATCAAACCGTTGAAGGCAGAGAGAATAGGGCCAGGAAGGCCGTGGAGCAAGCTCTGCTGGCAGCGCGAAGAGTCGCGGAAATTGACACCTAGGGCCCGCACCGGTTGCCGCCAACCGCCGCTCGGCTCAAAGAGAGAAAATCAAAAAAGGACTTCTGCAGCGGATACCAGGGACGTATCCTGTTCTTGTCTGTCTCGCAATAAAATCGGTTTTTTATGCGGCCTCCACGACAACTTTCTCGTCTAACGAAGTGATATGGGTACTGGCGCAGTCATTCGCTCATTCTTTACCCCAACTGCCACCACGCACGCTGAAGAGCTGGTGCGGCAGGAAAACCTTGCCATTGCCGAGGGGCTCAAGCGGCAGGATGCCGGCCTTCTGGACTCGCTGATTGTCCGCTATCAGCACCGCCTGCTGCGGTATCTCCTCTTCTTGACTGGAAA
>JAJYBT010000281.1:4357-5239 GCA_021778875.1 Acidobacteriota bacterium
AATCGCGAGATGGCCGAAGACCTCTTTCAGGAGGTCTGGATGCGTGTCTTGACGCGTGGAACCCAGTTCAACGGCAAGGCGCGGTTTGAGACCTGGCTCTTCACCATCGCCCGCAACCTGATGATTGACCAGCGGCGCAAGCGGACGATGTCCAGCCTGGACGAAATGTTTGAGACCGGCAACGACGACGACCGGCCCATGTGCTGCGAAGTGGCCGATGACCAGCCATCTCCTTTCGATCACTTCGCAAGCGTCGAGGACCGCGAGCATATTGCCGCTGCGCTGCTCCAGTTGGACACCCTGTACCGCGAGGTTCTGGTGCTTCGCTTCCACGAGGAACTCTCGCTGGACGAGATTGCCAAAGTGACGCATGCGCCTCTTTCTACAGTGAAATCAAGACTTTACCGTGGCCTCGCCGCCATCAAGCCCAAAATCGAGCGCTCCTGCGCGAGCCGCCTGGGGGCGGTGTGAAGAACGCAGCCACGGTGACCGGCACGGCTCCCCGCGCGGGCAATGACGCTGGCGCGCAGCGGGATATGGTGGCTGCTCTCGCCGGTGACCACGCCGTCCGCGACTGCTCGGTTGCCCACCACACCCGCCGCGTCGTGATGGCGTCGCTGGGCGTGATGCAGGAACAGAAAGCCGGCCTCAAGCGCAATCGCGCATTAGCGCTGGCAGCCACGCTGGTCGTGTTTTTCATCGTGGGCCCGCCCATCTGGTGGACAGTCGAGAATCTGATTGAAGAAGGCCGCCTGGCCAGCCTGGTGAGCCAGCTCAGCGTGTGGGCCTTCTTCCTCAGCTCGGCACTGCTGGCTGCGGTCCTGCTGGCCGGCTGGCTGCGCCAAAAGCCCTGAACTGTCTGGGCTGCAACGCAAAAAAATC
>JAJYBT010000282.1 GCA_021778875.1 Acidobacteriota bacterium
CAGCGTATAGAAGAAGCGGTTCTTGAAGTCGCCATGCACGGACGCACGATAGTCGTAGTTGGTGCGCTCTACGGGTGTGTAGTACGAGCTGCCCGGCTCTGCGCCGCGTTCGTCCTCATACTGGAAGCCGATCATGCCCACCAGGTGCGGCGTAAAGTCGTAGTCGCCCTGATAGACCAGCTCATCCCGGTTTGAAACGAGCTGATGCCCCTGCGGGTAGGTCCCGGCGTAATCCAGCAGCGCCTGGCCGGTGACAGAGTAGCCGTTTGCGCCGGTAATCGTGACCACATTGCCATAGCTGTCGCCGTAGGCATCAAACGTGCCGGAGCCGCTCTGCGACCACAGATTGTACTGCTCGCGCTTGCGAGCCAGGCCGTAGCGCACTGTGTTGTGGAAGTCCGCCGTGGTCTGGTTGTCAATGGATGAGCTGAGATACAGATCCTGATCCTTCTGCGTAGCGTTGTCGGCCACATGGTAGAACTGCCACGCGTTGGGAACGCCCGTTCCGGCTACGCCGTAGTGCACCGTACCCCGTACCTGCGTGCGTCCGCTGGGCTGCCAGCCAAAGTTGCCCGCGGCGGTGGCCACGTGAAACTCGTCGTTGGGCAAGTCGTTCGCCGTCTGGTACCAGCTGAAGGCGCCCAGGTAATCGAGCTTGCGGTGCGCTCCGGCAACTTCAAGATCCTCTTGCGAAGAGGCAAAGCTGCCCGCATCTCCGTGGAACAGGAAGGACGGGAAACTGGTGGTGCCGTGTGGCGTGGTCAGGCTGACAACACCGCTGGCCGCGTCGGCTCCGTAGAGGCTGGAGTTGGGCCCGCGATAGACCTCCGCGCTCTCGACGGCGGTCGTTGAAAGCGGCCCGAAGTCGAATCTTCCGCCCAGGTCGCCCACGCTTATGCCGTCCATCAAAATCATGTTGGAGTCTGAGTCACCGCCGCGAATGAACAGAGAACTTTGTGCGCCGCGCTGGCCAGTCTGCGCTACAAATGTTCCGGGCATCAGCCGCAAAGCACTCACCAGGTCATTGCGCTGCGCCAGATCCAGCGGCTGCAGCACACTGGTCGCCGCGCTCGTTTGCGACTGCGGCGTGGGGGTTCCGGTCGCGGTCACCACAATGGACTCGCGCGCCCATTCCGGCTCCAGAACCAGGTTGCGCTCTACGCTGTCAAAGCGGCCGGCGTAGAACCCCGGCGTTGCCATCTGGCGGAACGTCCTGGCGGATACGACAAGATAGAAGCGGCTTTCGACGCCGGTCGTAACCTGGTAGCTTCCGTCCGGCCCGGAGACGGCCGTTGCCACCACTCCGCTCTGATTCAGGAGGGAGATCGTGGCGCCTGTCACCTTCGCCCCGGAGGTGTCCGTCACGATGCCGCGAATAGACGCGGCGCGGCAGGCAATGGCGGCAAAAAAAGAAAGAAAAATGAGAAAGGAAACACGCGCGGCACGGGCGCGCAAGCGTGGCAAGTCTGTCATGCTGGCTCCTTCGTTCCCCTCGGAACGCAAGCGGGTTTGGGTGCGACCGGGACCGGTCTCCTGACTTGCGCCATTCTCATCGGCCACCTTCCCAAAGGCAGACCCTGCGGGACTGTCTCCAGTGGTTCATTGGCTGCCTTGCCTTGGCAAAGCAGCGCTGGCCGATCTCCTGCTCTGAGCCATACGACGGCCCATGCGGCAGGGGCGCTCACAGTTGCGGGGCAGTGGCGGAGTTTCACCGCCTTCCCGAACATCCCGGCGATTGCCGTGGTTGAACATACCGTCTCGCGGAGAGGCGGCTCTGACGTCATGAAATGAGTTTCAGTGACATCAATATTTATAAGCGCTATCCAGCATGGTGTCAAAAAGTAACGGTGCAAATCTCGGCTGGGAGGTCGGCGAAAAGGCTGGAAAAGCACTGGTGACCCCGGGAAGATTCGAACTTCCGACACGCAGTTTAGGAAACTGCTGCTCTATCCACCTGAGCTACGGGGCCACTGTAATCACAGGGTACCACCGGTAGCGATTCATCAGCCAATACCAGCAAAGGGTGCAGTTTATGTGAGCCTCATCACAGACAGACGTCTTTTGATCTCGCTTCAATGAGGCAGAAAGAATTATTGAGCTTATTTACAACTTCGCTCCTTCGACGAACGGTCATGGAAGGAGTCTGGTCTCTGCCGTTCTTCCGTCTGCCTTGACTGGATCCCTCATCGAAGGAGGAAGCCCCCATGAAGCAACCAGGGCCATTGCTGGTTCTTGGCAGTCTGATTGGATTGGCGTCATGCAGCATGGGCACCAATCCAGACAGCAGTTCGTCCGACAAACCCACCTCCCCCCCTCCTCCAGCGCAGTCGGGAAACTACGTCGTCACGGCGTGGAGTGAACTTGGCATGCATTGCATGGATGGCAAGGACTACTCCATCTTTGCAGTGCTGCCGCCCTACAACACAGTGCGCGCTCAAGTGATTCAACGCGGCGATAATCCCACGCTCGTCACGGGAGTCACCGTGACCTACGAGGCAATGACGGATACTTCCGGATCCATCAATACCACCAGCGTGAGCAAGACCAACTTCTGGAGCTACGTCAAAACCCTGTTTCACGTGAATGTCACAGGGGACATAGGGCTGACCGGGAATCCGGTGCAGAGCAAGAAGCCGCATCCCATGACCTACGACAGCACCTCGGGCACATGGGAAGCCACGGCAATTCCGACGGTACCGTACGACGACGCGGGCAACCGCAATCCGTATCCCATGGCGAAGATCGTGGCCCGGGATGCATCCGGCAAAGTGCTGGCCACCACCACCGCGGTGCTTGCCGTGAGTGATGAGATGACCTGCTCCACCTGTCATGCCTCCGGCGGCAGCACGGCAGCACAACCGGCCTCAGGATGGGAGAACAACCCTGATCCTGCCAAGGATGTGAAGCTCAACATCCTGAAGAAGCACGACGACCGCTGGAATGTCTCGTCTTACCTGCCTGCGCTGCAAGCCAATGGTTATACCTACCAGGCAAGCCTGTATCAGACGGCCAAATCCGGTACTCCGATTCTGTGCGCGGCGTGCCATGGTACCAATGCGCTCTCTGCTCCCGGCATCTCCGGAATCCGTCCGCTGACCCAGGACATGCACGACCTGCACAGCTCTGTGATCAATCCCTCGACCGGTACGACGCTCGACAACGCCACCACGCCCTACAATTCGTGCTATCTGTGCCATCCCGGGCCGCAGACGAAGTGCCAGCGTGGAGCGATGAACAAGGTTGCGTGTTACGACTGCCACGGCAACCTGAGCGCGGTGGGATCGGCGACACGACAGGGCTGGCTCGACCTGCCATCGTGCCAGATGTGCCATACAAACGGAACGCGCTACTCCACCACCTTTGACTCGACCGGAGCGTGGCGAATCGCAACCGATCTGACGTTTGCCACTAACCCGGACACACCTTCCGTGGGCAAGGATTTGTATCGCTTCAGCAAGGGGCATGGCGGAGTCTACTGCTCCGGCTGCCACGGATCGCAACACGCGGAGTATCCCAGCCTGCAGGCCAACGACAATGTGTACAGCACCAATCTGCAGGGCTACGCGGGAAAGATCGTGGAATGCACCGTGTGCCACGTGACAGCCCCAACGACGCAAACGGGCGGGCCGCATGGCATACATACCATCGGCCAGACGTGGGTCAATCAACATTCCAGCTACGCCAGCAACGGGCGCTATACGCAATGCGCCTATTGCCATGGAGCAAATTACACAGGCTCACCGCTCTCCGCCACGTCAACGGCAAGAACGTTCTCTGTAGACGACGGCGGCTCAAAGTCGTTTACCCAAGGGCACCAGGTGAGTTGCTATGACTGCCACAACGGCCCCAGCGGAGGTTAGCCACAAGCCAAATTGCTCGACCTGTGTGAGTAGAACAGTATCCGACAGATTTGCAGAGATTCCGGCGGAACTGTTCTACTCTATTTTTCTTGAGCCGTGCAGATGGCTGAAGGGTGAACCAACCGTACCTGTGCTTTCGAGCCATCGGGTTGCCGGATCCTTCCCGCAGGCCGTTTAATGCTGAGATTGAGGCAGTAGGAGTCTGATTCGCATGAATCCTTCCGTGACCGCAGTCGCCCCGCTCCGCAACGATATTCCGCTCACCACAAACCGGCATCTCATCCGCTGGGTTGAGAAGATGGCCGATCTCTGCCGGCCCGATGCCATTCACTGGGTGGACGGCTCGCAGGCGGAGTACGATGCCCTTTGTGAGCGCCTTGTTGCTGCCGGCACGTATACACGGCTGGACCAGGAAAAGTGGCCCGGCTGCTACTATGCGCGCTCTGTACCCAGCGATGTGGCTCGCGTGGAGGACCGTACTTTCATCTGCTCCCTTTCGCGCGATGCGGCTGGCCCCACCAACAACTGGGAAGATCCCTACGCGATGCGGCGCCGGCTGAAGCAACTGTTTCGCGGCTGCATGCAAGGCCGAACGATGTATGTGCTTCCGTTCAGCATGGGTCCGATCGGGTCAGTCATGTCGGGCATCGGCGTTCAACTCACGGACTCGCCTTACGTGGTGACGCAGATGCGCATCATGGCCCGCATTGGCGCGCCGGTCTTTGCGGAGATCGACAAGGATGAGAAGCGCGTGGTTCCCTGCATGCACTCCGTGGGCATGCCGCTCAAGCCCGGCCAGCCGGACGTTCCCTGGCCATGCAACGAAACCAAGTACATCGTGCACTTTCCTGAGACGCGAGAGATCTGGTCGTATGGCTCCGGCTATGGCGGGAATGCGCTGCTGAGCAAGAAATGCTTTGCTCTGCGCATTGCCAGCAATATTGCCCGCGACGAGGGATGGATGGCCGAGCACATGCTCATCCTGGGCGTGGAGAGTCCGGAAGGCGAGAAGACCTACGTCGCCGCAGCCTTTCCTTCCGCCTGCGGAAAGACGAACTTTGCCATGCTCATTCCGCCCAAAGCGATGAAGGGCTGGAAGGTTTGGACTGTAGGCGACGACATTGCCTGGATTCGGCCCGATGCCGCCGGACGCCTGCGCGCTATTAACCCGGAGGCTGGTTTCTTTGGTGTTGCTCCCGGAACCGGCGCCAAGACAAACCCCATGGCCATGGAGACCCTGGCGCGCAATTCTATCTTTACCAATGTGGCGCTCACGCCGGATGGCGCCAGGCTGATCGTTACCTGCGCGTCGCCGAAGAGCACGGTGGCCGTCGTCGACGCCGTCTCGGGCAAGCCGT
>JAJYBT010000283.1 GCA_021778875.1 Acidobacteriota bacterium
CCGCAGTGCTGCATGCCAGTCCAACGGGCATGGCGCTCGGGTTGGTTATCCTGGCTGTGGGCATGAGCGCGGTTTCGCTCTACTACTATTTGCAGGTTCTGAAGCGCGCCTGGGTCATGCCCGCGGTGGATGAGACGCCGATTGCAGTGCATCCTGTGACGATGGCGGTGCTCTTGCTTGTCTCGGCGGGTGTCGTGCTGCTGGGTTGTTTCCCAGCGTTTCTGCAAAGCTGGATCGCGGGATTTTATCCGGGCATGTAGCCCGTCCCGCGCAGTGCCAGGACAAGAAAAACAAGAAGCCCCGGCTCCGAACCAGGAGCCGGGGCTTGTTGTGTATTCCTGATCAGCTGCGAATGAAGTCTTTCGCTTTCTGGATGAGCACGTCGCGGCTCACGTCGGAGATGGCATTGGTCAGCGGAAGTTTCTTGGGGCAGATTTCGACGCAGTTCTGCGCATAACCGCATTCCTGTATTCCGCCGTCGCCCGCCAGAGCGCGCAGGCGCTCCTCTTTGAAGACCTTGCCGGTGGGATGATTGTTGAACAGTTTGACCTGCGCAATGGTGGCTGCGCCGACGAAGTCCGTGTCTTCATTGAACTGCGGGCAGACTTCCATGCAGCATGCGCAACTGATGCAGTTGGAGAGCGGATAGTTGACTTCCTGCTGCTGCGGAAAGACGCGCGGGCCGGAGCCGAGGTCGTATGTGCCGTCAATCGGCACCCAGGCTTTGACGCGCTTGAGGTTCTCAAAGAGCACGGAGCGGTCGACTTGCAGGTCGCGCACCAGTGGAAACTTGCTGAGCGGTTCCACGCGGACGGGCTGCTCCAGGTTGTCAATGAGCGAGGAGCAGGCCATGCGAGCCTTGCCGTTGATGCGCATGGAGCAGGAGCCGCAGATCTCCTCAAGACAGTTGGAGTCATAGGTGACGGGGGTTGTTTCGCGGCCATCCGTTGTAATCGGGTTGGCGGCAATCTCCATCAACGCGCTGGTCACGTTCATGCCGGGGCGCCACTCGAGTTCGAACCGCTCCCACACTGAAGGCGCATCGGGGCTGGCCTGGCGCTTGATTTCAAGTTGTATGGTCTTCGTTGCCATGAGTCAGTCTCCCTTGCCTACTTGGCCACGTCGTAACGGCGCGGACGCGGCTTGATGTATTGGATATCGACATCTTCGAACTCGAAGCGCGGACCGGCGGCGTCGCCGGTGAAGCTGGCTTTTGTGGTCTTGAGGAACTTCTCGTCGTTGCGGTCCGGGAAGTCGGGCTTGTAGTGCGCGCCGCGTGATTCATCGCGCAGCAGCGCCCCTTGCGCGACAACGCGCGAGAGTTCCAGCATGTTCTTCAACTGGCGGGCAAAGGCGAAGCTGGTGTTGGCCCACTGGCTGCGGTCGCTCAGGTTCACCTTCTTGTAACGCTCAAGGAGCTCCACGATCTTCTCGTCAGCCTGCTTGATGCCTTTGTTGTATCGGATAACGGTGACGTTTTCGGTCATGGTCTGGCCCAGTTCGCGCCACAGCTTGAAGGGGTTCTCCGTGCCCTCGTTCTTGAGCAGCTTGCTGTTGATTTCAGCCTGGCGGGCCAGTTCAGCAGACGCGCCGCCGTCGCCTTCCTCGGCGGGCAGGTTCTTGGCGTAATCCAGCGCAATCGGTCCGGATCGGAATCCGCCGAAGATGCAACTGACGAGCGAATTCGCGCCCAGCCGGTTTGCGCCGTGGTACTGGAATTCGCACTCGCCGGCGGCGAAGATGCCGGGGATGTTGGTCATCTGGTTGAAGTCCACCCAGAGGCCGCCCATGGTGTAGTGCATGCCGGGGAAGATCTTCATCGGCACTTCGCGCGGATCGTCGCCAACAAACTTCTCGTAGATGTCGAGAATGCCTTCGAGCTTGCGATTGAGCGTGGCGCGGTCGATGTGGGTCAGGTCAAGGTAAACCATGGGCTGGCCGTCAATGCCCAGGCCGTTCTCATAGACAACCTTGTGAATGGCGCGTGTCGCGATGTCGCGGGGCACGAGGTTGCCGTACTTCGGATACCACTCTTCAAGGAAGTAGAAGCGCTCGGCTTCGGGAATCTGTCTGGCGACGCGTTTGTCGCCGGCTGTGCGAGGAACCCATACCCGGCCGCCTTCGCCTCGTGCCGACTCGGACATCAGGCGCAGCTTGTCCTCGCCGGGGATGGCCGTGGGGTGTACCTGGATGAATTCGCCATTGGCGTAGGAGACGCCCTGCTGGAAAACGGCGGACTGTGCAGAGCCGGTGCAGACCACGGAGTTGGTGCTCTTGCCAAATATGGCGCCGATGCCGCCGGTGGCCAGGATGATGGCGCCGGCAGGGAAGGAGCGCAGCTCCATGGTGCGCAAGTCGAGCGCCGTGATCCCGCGCGCCTGGCCCTTGGAGTCAATGACGGCGGAAAGGAACTCCCAGCCCTCGTACTTTTTTACTTTGCCCTCGGACTCGTAGCGGCGCACCTGCTCATCGAGCGCGTAGAGCAACTGCTGCCCTGTGGTGGCTCCGGCAAAGGCTGTGCGGTTGTAGAGCGTGCCGCCGAAGCGCCGGAAATCAAGCAGGCCCTCGGGTGTGCGGTTGAAGGGCACGCCCATTCGGTCGAGCAGGTCAATGATGCCGGGCGCGGCCTCGCACATGGCTTTCACAGGCGTCTGGTTGGCCAGGAAGTCGCCGCCATAAATGGTGTCGTCGAAGTGCTTGTCGGTGGTGTCGCCTTCACCCTTCAGGTTCTTGGCTGCGTTGATGCCGCCCTGGGCGCAGACCGAGTGAGAGCGCTTGACCGGAACGATGGAGAACAGGTCAACGGAGCCGCCTGCCTCTGCGATCTTGATGACCGCTGCGAGTCCGGCAAGGCCCCCGCCAATCACAATGATTCTTGGTGCTGCCATTGTCTATCGAATCCTTTCCTTCAATCCTGAGCAACTGCGCGAGGGATGGGCGGCGTAAAGCGAAAGGGCGCCGCAATCCGGTTCCAAAAATTGATCTGGCCAATGGCTGTGGTCAGAAATGCCAGCTCATGCTCTGAAAAATGCTTCAGGACGCGCGCATGAGCTTCGTCATCGGTGTGGTGTTGCGCCAGAAGAGTTACCAGTTCTGCCCATTCGAGTGCGGCATTCTCGCGCTCGGAGAAGATGCCTGCGTCTCGCCATGTGGCGAGCAGGTCCAGCTTCTCGGCGGCCACGCCCAGTTTCCGCGCAATGTTCAGGTGGAATTGCACGCAGAATGCGCAGCCGTTGAGCTGTGAGACGCGCACCTTGACCAACTCAATCAAATCCGCTTCCAGACCCGACCGGTGCAGTGCGTGTACAACGGTTGCCATCCCGGTGGAGACTTCGGGAACCATCTCCTGGAAGGTCGTCCATTCGAGTCGCGGTCCGGTAGTTTCTGTGGTAGGCATAGGTGTCCTGACTGCCTAGAGCAGCGTGTACGCAGGCGGCGCGTTTTGAATGTGCAATTGAGCGGTTGCGAGCGGCACGATGTCGGGCGTGTTCTTGTAGCGCGGCCCGACGAATGCCCAGATGCTGACCAGGCCCATGATGGTGAGAGCCAGTCCCAGCGCAGCGCATACATAGCCGAAGCGCTTGCGCGACTTGACACCGGGCGTGATGCCCCACTTGGCGGCGAAGAGCCAGATGCCGTATGCGAAGTGCCAGCAGATGGCGATCATGGCAATCACATAGACGGCGAGCATCCAGGGATTGGCCAGCTCGTGCTGCACCTTGGCGAAGGCGGCTCCGGGGTTCTCAGGCAGGCTGATTCCCATGAAGCGTTGGCGAAGCACATGCTGGCCGATGTAGAGGAGCGCAATCAGGCCGGTGTAGCGCTGCGCGGTGTACATCCAGTTGCCCGCCCACGGATAGTAGACGATGTTGGATTTGCCCCGCAGCCAGATATAGACGCCATAAAGGCCGTGATAGAGGAGGGGCAGAAAGATGAAGACCCACTCCAGCAGGCGCACCATCGGCAGGCTGTTGAGGAACCGGACCTGTGCGCCATAGGCGGCAGGCCCTTTGAGCGCTTCGTAGTTTGAGAGCAGGTGCTCCAGCAGAAATGCGCCGATGGGGATGATGCCCAGCAGCGAATGCAGCTTGTGCCAGAGAAACGACGTTCCCTGGCCGGCGCGCAACGGCTGGACGCCCGGACGAAGCGTGGGCGCAGAAGGATTTTGAGCAGTGGCCATGCGAGTTTTGGCTCCTCAGAAGGCTATGAAACGAGGCGGTTTCGTGTTGAGCACAGGAAAAATTGCGATAGGTTCCATATGCATTATTCGATTCAGCTATTACCACCGTCAAGGCAGGTGCTTGCAGAATTGCGACGCGGTCAATATTCGTTGAACTCTTCAGACGTTCAGCAGATGGAGTAGAGCAACAAGCGCGCGTCCGCGATGGCTGAGGGATAGCTTCGTCGCCAGATCGAGCTCGGCCATGGTCAGATTGAGCGCAGGCAGGAAAAAGAGTGGATCGTAGCCAAATCCGCCAGTGCCGCGAGGCGATTCCAGGATGAGGCCCTCGACCGAGCCGTCGGCGGATTGGAGAGGCACGCCGTCGCGGGCCGCGACCAGAACGCAGTGATAACGCGCCGTGCGCTGTGCCAGCGGAACGCCAGCCAGTTTCTGCAGTAATACCATGTTGTTCCACACGTCGGTGTTGTCGTTTGCGTCCGGCGAGTCGACAAGCCCGGCGTCTGCGGCGAAGCGGGCGGAACGGACGCCGGGGGCGCCGTGCAAGGCATCGACTTCGAGGCCGGAATCATCCGCGAGCACAAGCTTGCCGGGAGCCAGGCGCGAGTAGTAGATGGCTTTGAACGTGGCGTTTTCGGCGAAGGTGGCGCCGTTTTCTGCTGGTGCTGGAATGGAACGAAGGCCGGGGAGTGGATTGATGGCCAGTGCGTGGGTTTGAGCCGCGGTGCGAAAATCACGCAGCTTGCCCTGGCTGGTGGTGGCAGCGTAAAGGTGTAATGCCATGGTGCAAGTCTAACGGCTGGGAGAAACAGGGGCACTGCGACTCCGCCAGGAGGGATGCGCGAGGCCCGGCAGATTGTCTTTGACAAAGCGAGGGCGCGTTCCATAAGGTTCTTTACTGAAACTTTTTCATTTGGGAAAAATAACCGCGTGGGCCCGTACTGACCTTGAACCCCGAACCGGGCGCAGAAGGCCATGAGGCGCAGTTGTGTCCAGCTGGGGAGCAGAGGCTTCAGA
>JAJYBT010000284.1 GCA_021778875.1 Acidobacteriota bacterium
AGGCTGCAGAGGCACGGGCAGAGTCCCAATCGAGGTCGAAGAGTATGCCAGAAGCAAATGAAAAAAAGAATGTTACGAGTACCAGCCTCCGCCTGAAAGTCGGTCTGGCCGAGATGCTCAAGGGTGGCGTCATCATGGACGTGATGAACGTGGAGCAGGCCCGCATCGCCGAGGAGGCCGGAGCCGTTTCCGTCATGGCGCTGGAGCGCGTACCCGCCATGATTCGAGCCGAGGGCGGCGTGGCCCGCATGGCCAAGCCCAGCCTGATCAAGCAGATTATTCAGGCCGTTTCCATTCCGGTCATGGCCAAGGCCCGCATCGGCCACTTCGCCGAGGCGCAGATTCTGCAGGAGCTGGGCGTCGACTTCATCGACGAGAGCGAGGTTCTCACCCCGGCCGATGAAGCCCATCATATTGATAAGCACGCCTTCACTACCCCCTTCGTTTGCGGTGCCCGTAACCTTGGCGAAGCCCTGCGCCGCATCGCAGAGGGCGCAGCCATGATCCGCACCAAGGGCGAAGCAGGCACAGGTGACGTGGTTCACGCCGTCCAGCACATGCGCCAGATTGTGAAAGAGATGAAGGCGCTCACCGTGCTCTCCGAACAGGAGCTCTACGCAGCCGCCAAGGAGCATCAGGCACCCTACGAGCTGGTCCGCATGGTCGCCCAGACCGGCAAGTTGCCCGTGCCCAACTTCTCCGCCGGCGGCATCGCCACACCCGCCGACGCGGCCCTGATGATGCAGCTCGGCGCAGAAGCCATCTTCGTCGGTTCAGGCATCTTCATGAAGGAGCGCGCCACCCCGTTGGACGTCGAAAACAACCCCGCCGAGCGCGCGGAAGCCGTCTCACGCGCCAAGGCAATCGTTGCCGCGACCACCCACTACAACGATCCCAGGGTTCTGGCAGAAGTCAGCGAACAGGTCACCGGCACGATGAAGGGCCTGGCCGCCGCCGCCATCGAGGAATCGCAGTTGCTGCAAACTCGCGGCTGGTAGACGAACGGTCCACAGGAGAATCCGGGTTGTCCAAAGAGAAAACGCCTCTGCGCATCGGCGTGTTGGCGATCCAGGGTGACTATGCGGCTCACGCAGAGGCGCTGGCCGAGGTCGGCGCCGGGCCCGTCGAGGTGCGCACGTCCGAGGAACTGCAGGGACTGGACGGCCTCATCCTGCCCGGCGGTGAGTCCACCACCATCCTCAAATTCCTGGAAAAGCACCACTTCTTCGCCGCGCTCAAGGAGTATTGCAGCAGCCATCCGGTCTTTGGCACCTGCGCCGGAGCCATCCTGCTCGCGCGCGAGGTCCGCAATCCGGCGCAGCGTAGTCTGGGCATTTTGGACGCCGTGATCGAGCGCAACGCCTACGGACGCCAGATCGATTCCTCCATTTTGCTGGCCGACTCCGCTCTGCCCGGCGGACCACTGGAAATGGTCTTCATCCGCGCTCCCCGCATCATTGAAACAGGCGCTGGAGTGGAGGTGCTGGCTCGGCGCGACGGTTTTCCCGTACTCGTGCGGCAGGGCGGCATCATGGCCGCCACGTTTCACCCGGAGCTTTCCACCGACCGGCGCGTACACCGCGCATTTGTCGAAGCGGTCGCCTCCGCAGCTCGCCGATAAGCGCTTTTCACGAGTCCTCAGAACTCTGTTTTGACGGGATCGCAGACCATCCCCATCGAATCCTCGTGCGTCCAATCGAAAGTGAGAGTAATCTCATTTTCACAGAGGCCTTCCATGTCTCCCACCTTTACGCATCCACCTGCGGACACGGAACGGAAAGAGCCGGGCATCGGCGGTAAACCACCTGTAACCCGGCGACCTACCGGCGGCGGGGGCGGAGGCGGCGACGACGACTCGCGGAGCGAACGACGCGGCCCGCGCGAACTCCTCAACCGCATTCGATTCTTCGTCTTTTTCGGCCTGGCCGGCGACATGATGTTCTTCGCCATGCTGGTCATGCTGTTTTTCGCCCGCCAGGCCGGCACGCACATGGACCCTCGTACTCACGAGCAGATTGGCGACTGGCATCCTGTCACGCTGCCGCCTATTCTCTTCCTGAACACCGCCGTACTGGTGTTGAGCAGCCTGACCATGGAATTCGCGAGGCACAACATCTTTCGTGAGATTGATGTCTTGGAGGAATGGCTCGGACTCGGCCGCCCCGCCCTGCATCGCACGCTGCCCTGGGTGGCCGTCACGCTGCTCCTGGGCCTTCTCTTCCTCGCCGGCCAGTGGACCGCCTGGGGGCAGTTGACGGCGCAGGGATTCGCTTTCGACCAGTGGTCAACTCCCTCGAGCTACTTCTTCTATGTCATCACCGGGCTGCACGCTGTCCATTTGATTGCCGGCCTGGCTGCGCTGCTGGTCTGTTTGAGCGCGATGGGCCTGCTGAAGCGTGTCGAGTTGCGTCAGGTTGCCGTGGATGCAACTGCCTGGTATTGGCATGCAATGAGCATGGCGTGGCTGCTTTTACTGGCCGTGTTGACCATCGGACAGTAAGGCCCGCGACAACGGAGGCACAGCCAGAGAAATCCAGGCTCCCGCCGCTCGGTACGCAAAGAGGAACAGATGGTTTGGCAGCAGAAGTCAGCCGCCGTTTGTGGATGCGCGAGGAGCGGTCTATCTCAAACAGCGTTCCAGGAATAAGCGAAGCCGCTGCTGGAAGCTCGGCGCCTCTGGACAATCAAAATACACCTGGCGATTGACCGCCATCAGCATCAGTACTGCCTGAACCCGCGGATCATTGGCCGAAAAGCTCCCACCCTCATGCGTATACTGGTCGATCAAATATTCGATCGCATGGCCAAGGATCTCGAGGGCATGCCCTGCCTCGGAACTGATCCGGCGACGCCTGCTGTCCGCGACCGCCGCTGGATCGCTCGACACGTTGCGCCCTATCGATAATTCCGGGGTTGCCGAAGCAGCCATGATTGGTATCCTCACCCATCTTGTCGGCAAGGAACGCGGTCGTCATCACATAACGGAGGTACTCAAAGTCAAAGTGGAACCCCGCTCCATCACATTTCCCGGAATGGATATCCTGTGACGCTGCTCACAATGACTCCCCTCCCTCATCGCTTATACAAAACAAGTGGGGCGCAGCATGAACCCTCGCACACAAGCCAGTGGACCATCGTGGGTTTCTTCTTCAGCGAAGCGGCTGCGAATCACAAACCGTTCAACGACCAACATTGAGCCATTGCCTTGACGTGATGAGGTCAAAAACCTAATCTCAAACGAGAGGCCTCTTGCACTGGGGCGGGTATACCCGGTGTTCTCGGCACAACTTTTCAAGAACTCTTTCCGGACTGGGCTCCAAATGATTCCCTACCACTGGCAATATCTTCCGCTGTTGATGCAAATACTTGCCGCATTTGGACTTGGGGCGGCCATGGTGGTGGCCTCATGGTTCGTCGGGCGGCACCGGAACACGGCAGTCAAGCTGGCCGCCTATGAGTGCGGCATAGAAGCTGTGGGCGACGCCCGCGGGCGCTTCAGCGTCCGCTTTTATATGGTCGCTATGCTTTTCATCCTGTTCGATGTTGAAGCGGTCTTCATGATGCCCTGGGCGGTGATCTACCAGAAACTGCCCCAGATCACCGGCTCCAGGCTCTTTGGATTCTGGGAGATGGTGGTCTATCTCGGCTTCGTGGCCGTGGGCCTGTACTACATTGTGCGAAAAGGCATCCTGAACTGGAGCCAGGACAAGGCGGACCTCTAGCATGGGCAATGAGCCAACCAGGACGCTGCCGGACAAGGCAGCAGTGCTCGAAGGGCTTCCGGAGCATCCGGCGGTCAAGGCGATCCTTGCCTGGAATGCCGGCGCTCTCGCAGATGCCAGGTTCGACCGCGGCGAGCTGACCCTCACCGTCCCGCCGGCGGAGATTCGAACTGCAGCCGCCACTCTGCGGGCTGCCGGTTACAACTTCCTTGAAGACATGACTGCCGTTGACTGGTTCCCTGCCGCGCCGCGCTTCCAGTTGAGCTACCACATCCTGTCGCACGCCTTCAAAGAGCACATCCGCCTGCGGGTGATGGTGGATCAGGAAGACCCCGCCGTCGATTCCATCACTCCCGTCTGGCCCTCGGCAGACTATTACGAACGCGAAGTCTTTGACCTGTTCGGCATTCGCTTTGAAGGACACCCCAATCTGCGCCGCATCATGATGCCCGATGAGTGGGAAGGACACCCCCTGCGCAAGGACTACCCTGTGGAGGGGTACCGCTGATGACTGAAGTTGCTGGCACGCCCATCCTCGAAGCTCCCGCTGCCGCAGGCGCCAAAGACCAGCACATGGTCCTGAACATGGGACCGCAGCATCCTGCCACCCACGGCGTGCTGCGCCTGGTGGTCGAACTTGACGGCGAAATCGTCGTACGCCTCTATCCGGAGATAGGCTATCTCCACACCGGCATCGAGAAAACCTGCGAGGCCAAGTTCTACCAGCAGGTCGTGCCGCTTACCGACCGCATCAATTACCTTGACCCGCTCTCCAACAACTTGTGCTATTGCCTCGCCGTCGAAAAGCTTCTCGGGCTGCAGATTCCGGAGAAGGCCCAGTGGATCCGCGTCCTGATGGCTGAGTTGAGCCGCCTCAATTCGCACCTCATCTGGCTGGGCACGCACGCCATGGACATCGGCGCGCTCACCGTCTTCCTCTATACCTTCCGCGAGCGCGAAGACATCCTCAGGCTCTTCGAGGCTGTGGCCGGCCAGCGCATGATGACCAGCTACTTCCGCATCGGCGGCCTCTCGATGGAGCCTCCGCTGGATTTCTTTGACCGCGTGCAGACGTTCATTCGCGCCCTGCCGGAAAAAATCGACGAGTATTCCAACCTGCTCACCGGCAATCCCATCTTCAGGAACCGGCTCATGGGCGTCGGATATCTCTCGCCGGAAGACGCAATCGCTCTGGGAGTCACCGGGCCGCCGCTTCGCGCATCGGGCGTGGACTTCGACCTGCGCCGGGACATGCCCTACTCCGGCTATGAGAAATTTCAGTTCAAAGTGCCCATCGCGACTGAAGGTGATTGCTGGGCGCGCTACCTTGTGCGGCTCATCGAAATGCGCGAGAGCGTGAAGATCATCCAGCAGGCGCTCGACGGAATGCCGGAAGGCCCCGTCAAGGCTGACGCGCCCAAGATCGTTCTTCCCGACCGCGAAAAGATGAAGACCCAGATGGAGGCG
>JAJYBT010000285.1 GCA_021778875.1 Acidobacteriota bacterium
GCTGGATGAGGGCGACCTCGCCGGGCAGGATGTAGCGGTCAATGTAGTTGAGCAGGTTGAGGCCGAGCAGCAGTGCGACGGTCCCGATGGCGGGAGCGGCGAAGTCGCGCGCAGTTTGGGACGGCTTGACCAAAGGTTACATCCTGAAGAAATGATGGCCGGGAATCAAGAGAATCACCGGGCTAGGGCGGCGTGGAACCGGGGACCGCGCCGGGGAGGCGAACTATGCCTGCGGACGGGGCCAGCGGGCTTCGACGGTGGTGGCGATGCCGCCGCGGGGACGGAACTCGCCGCGGACGACGGCCCAGACGGGATCGCAGGCTTTTACGACGTCTTCGAGGACCTGGTTGACGATGTTTTCCTGAAAGATGCCGAGATTGCGGTAGCAAAAGAGGTATTCCTTGAGGGATTTGAGCTCAAGGCAGCGGTTCCGGGGCATGTAGCGGATGGTGAGAACGCCGAAGTCGGGCAGACCCGTTTTGGGACAGACGGAGGTCAGCTCGGGATCGTCGATGATGATTTCGTAGCCGGGAAACTGGTTCTGCCAGGTTTCGATGGGCGGGAAGGCGAAATCGAGGCCAGCCTTGGCGTGATCGTCGGTATAACGCGGTTGCTGAGACATGCATTGATTGTACGGGCGCGGGGAAGGCGTGGGCCACAGGGGGATGTGCCGGATTTTTCCTGATTCCTCCGGCTGTTTCAAGAGTCCTATATACTGGCTCAGGTTATAGGGATGATTCGAGAAAGAAAGCAATTGGACCGTCGATGGCTCTGGGTGGGTGCGGCCGTCGTAGTGGTGGTGGTGTTCTTTTCGGTGCGCTCCCTGACGCGGACCCGCCAGCAGATACGCGTGGCGGAGGTGTCGCATCAGCCGCTGACGAGCACGGTGAGCACGAACGGCCGCGTCGAGCCGGAGGTGAACTACGAGCTTCACAGTCCGATTGCGACGACGGTGAAGGCACTGTATGTGCAGCCGGGCGATGTGGTTCCGGCGGGCAAACTGCTGATGGTGCTGGATGATGTGCAGGCGCGGGCGCAGGTAGCGTCGGCGGAGAGCGGCGTGAAGTCTGCCCAGGCGGCGCTGGACGCGGTGAAGAACAACGGCACGCTGGAGCAGCGGCAGGCGGCAGCCGCCGACCTGACACGGAGCCGGCTGGATCGAGACCAGGCGAAGCGGGACCTGGACGCGCTGGTGAAGTTGAGCGCGACGGGAGCAGCCTCAGCGGGTGAGGTGGAGGCGGCTCGGCAGCGGCTGGCGAGCGCGGAGGCAACCCTGTCGGCGGCCGAACAAAGCGCCAAGGGGCGCTATTCCGCCGCGGACCTGGCAAGAACTCAGGCGGCAATGAGCGACGCAGAGGCGCACTTGGCGGTAGCGCGCAATGTGCTTGCACAGACGCAGATCCATGCGCCGATTTCCGGAACGGTCTACAGCGTGAACGCGGGCGCTACGGAGTTTGTGGAGCAAGGCAAGCTGCTGCTGCAGATGGCAGACCTGAAGCACGAGCGCGTGCGCGCCTACTTTGACGAGCCGGAGATTGGCAAGCTGGCCGTGGGGCAGCCGATCCAGATCCAGTGGGATGCCAAGACGGGCAAGGTCTGGAATGGCCATATCGAGCGGACGCCGATCACCGTGATCACCTACGGAACGCGCACGGTGGGCGAGGTGCTGGTGTCAATTGACGATCCGGACGGGCAACTGCTGCCGGATACGAATGTGACGGTCACGGTGACCACATCGAGCGAGACCAACGCGCTGAGCATTCCGCGCGAGGCGCTGTACTCCGAGGGCGGCAAGCCGTATGTGTTCAAGGTGACAGGAGACGCATTGAAGCGGACTCCGGTGATGACGGGAACCATCAATCTGACGCAGGTGGCGATTACGTCAGGATTGAATGCGGGAGACGTGGTTGCGACCGGAACTCTCTCTGGACAGCCCTTGCAAGAGGGTATTCCGATACAGGTTGCGCAGTGAGAGGCTGGATACAGGCAGGACTGCTGGCTTCGGCGCTGGCCATGGCAACCGCCGGCCACGCGCAGTATCAGCTTACGGCACAGGCGACAGCGGCCCTGGAAGCGGGCGATGCGGACCGGGCGCTGGCCCTGATCAATGCCCTGCCCCCGACGGCCGAGGCGCATAACCTGCGATGCCGGGTGCAATACGTGCTGGAGCACTGGGATGCCGCAGCGAATGAATGCCAGCAGGCGGTGAACATGGACGGGGGGAACTCCGACTATCACCTGTGGCTGGGGCGGGCGCTGGGCGAGAAAGCAGATCGCGCGTCGTTTTTGAGTGCCTACGGGCTGGGCAAGCGTGTGCGGATCGAGTTTGAAGCGGCGGTGAAGGCGAATCCGCGCAATGCGGAGGCTCTGGCGGATCTGGGCGAGTTTTACTACTCTGCCCCGGGGATTGTGGGCGGAGGCGACGACAAGGCTCAGGGGGTTGCCAACCAGCTGGATGGCGTGGACCCGGCGCGGGCATATGAGCTGCGGGCGCGCATCGCGGAGTCGCAAAAGGACTACGGCACGGCGGAACGGGAGTTCAAGCAGGCGCTGGCGGTGAGTTCGCATCCGGCCTTCCAGTGGGTGACGCTGGCCGCGTTCTACAGCCGGCGCGGGCGCCTGCAGGAGATGGAGGCGGCGCTGGAGAACGGCCAGAAGGATGCGCTGCGGGACAGGCACGCAGGGGTGGCGCTGTATAACGGCGCGTCGGTGCTGATCAAAGCCGGGAAGAATTCCGCGCTGGCAGCCCGCATGCTGGAGGAGTATCTGGCGAGCACTTCCAAGACAGAGGAGGCGCCCGCGTTTGTGGCTCATACGCGGCTGGCGCAACTGAAGGCGCAGCTGGGCGACAAGGCGGGAGCACAGCAGGAAAAGAACGCCGCACTGCAACTGGCCCATGACTACCGGGCTGCCCAGGACTTGAGATTTTGATCGGGAACACGGATTTGAGAACGGGACGCAAATTGGGAACAGGTTGGCTGGCGTTGCTGCTGGGCACAGCGGCTGCGATGCTGCCTGCATCGCTGTCGGCACAAGTTTCGCTGACCACGGTGGTGGACCTGGCACAGCGCAACAGCGCAACGGTACGGATTGCGCAGGCGAACGTGCAGAAGGCGCAGGCGGGACTGTCGGAAAGCAAGGACGCGGTGATTCCCTCGGTGCAGTTTGCGACGGGGTTGCCGACGTTTCCGGAGGTGGGCTTTACCGGGTCGCCGCCGTCGGTCTGGACGGCCACGGTGCAGTCGCTGATCTTCGGTATTCCGCAGAAGCGGTATATCGACGCGGCACGTTTTGGCTTGCAGGCTGCAACGGCGAACCTGAAGGCGGCACGACAGCAGGTGGCTCTGGACGCCTCGGTTGCCTACATTGAGCTGGACACGGTGAACCGCGAGCTGGATGCTGCCCACGAGCAGGAAGGCTATGCCAACCGCCTGGTGGCGATTGAGCAGGAGCGATCCGAGGCGGGCGTGGACCCGCTGAGCGAGTTGCTGCAGGCCCAACTGACGGCGGCGCAGGTAAAGCTGGCGCGCATTCGCCTGGAGGCGCGTGCGGGCACGCTCGCCACGCAGATTGCGGCGTTGACAGGGCTGCCGGTGGGGTCGATTACGCCGGACACCAAGAGCATTCCTGAGATTCCGAAACTGAGCGGAGACCCGCCGGACCATAATACGGGCGAGATTCGCGCGGCGCAGTTGCTGGCGCTCGCCAAGAGCGAGCAGGCGAGAGGTGACAAGGAGATCAACTATTTTCCGCAGTTGAGCTTCTTTGCGCAGTACAACCGCAATACGACGCTGCTGAACGATGTGAACTCGTTCTTTGCCAGACCGCTGCCGGCGAACAACTTCAGTTCCGGCATTGCGATCCAGGTGCCGCTGTTTGACATGGGGCATCGCGCCAAGGCGCGCGAGACGGCCGCGGATGCGCTGCGCGCCACCGTGGAGGCCGAGGCAGCGCAGCGGCAGAACGATGTGCAGATTGCGCAGCTGAACGGCACGCTGCGCGAACTGGATGCGCTGGCGGAGGTGGCCACGCTGAAGCAGCAGATTGCTGCCGAACAGCTGAAGACGGTGGTGACGCAGCTGGAGTTTGGAAATGGAGCCGGCGCGGGCCCCGGCGCTGCTCCGCAACTGTCGCCGAAGGCGGAGCAACTGGCACGGATTGATGCGAGCCAGAGGCTGGAAGACTCACTGGATACAGGCTTTAACCTATCGAAGGCGCGGCTGAATCTGCTTCATGCGCTGGGACATATCGACGACTGGTTGCAGGAGCTGCACGCGAAGTAAGACGGTAAACGTCATTATTCTGCCTGAAATAGTACCGGAATGATAAAATTGAGGGGATGTCTATGCCTCTGAAAACGCTGTTTCTGAACCCGCCTTCGTTTGAGAATTTCGACGGTGGAGCGAGTTCGCGCTGGCCTGCAACGCGCGAGATTGAGTCCTACTGGTACCCGGTGTGGCTGACGTATCCGGCTGGTCTGCTGGAAGGCTCGCGCCTGCTGGATGCCCCGCCCCATCACGTCTCGGCGGCCGAAACGATCGAGATCTGCAAGGCGTACGAGTTCCTTGTGCTGTTCACCTCGACGGTGGGCTGGGAGGGCGATCAGCGGCTGGCGGAAGCCATCAAGGCAGCGAACCCCTCGATTCGCATTGCGTTTGTGGGGCCTCCGGTGACAACCTCGCCGGACAAGGCACTGAACGAGTGCTCGGTGCTGGACTTTATCTGCCGGCGCGAGTTTGACTACGCGGTGGTGGAGTTTGCGCAGGGCAAGCCGCTGAACGAGATTCTTGGCATCAGCTACAAGCAGGACGGCAAGGTTATCCACAATCCGGATCGCCCGCAGGTGGAAGATCTGGACGCGATGCCGTGGGCCACGAAGATCTACAAGCGCGACCTGGATGTGACGCGCTACAACGTGCCCTTCCTGCTGCACCCGTATATCGCGCTTTACTCAACGCGCGGCTGCCCGGCGCAGTGCACCTTCTGCCTGTGGCCGCAGACGCTGAGCGGACATGCGTGGCGCAAGCGCTCCACGGATGACGTGGCGGCGGAGCTGGCGTGGGCAAAGCAGAATTTCCCGGATGTGAAGGAGTACTTCTTCGACGACGATACCTTCAACATCCAGAAGCAGCGCACGATTGAGCTGTGCGAAAAGCTGAAGCCGC
>JAJYBT010000286.1 GCA_021778875.1 Acidobacteriota bacterium
AGCGCGATGTTGAGCGCGTTGATGGACTCAAGGTCCAGGTGGTTGGTCGGCTCGTCGAAGATGAGGATGTTGGGCTTGGTGAGGATGAGCTTGCAGAAGACAAGCCGCGCCTGCTCTCCGCCGGAGAGCGCCTTGGTGGGCTTGGCGCCTTCTTCGCCGCTGAAGAGCATCTGGCCGAGGATGCCGCGAATCTCTTCCACGTGAGCCTGCGGGTTCCAGCGGTGCAGCCACTCGGCCACGGTCAGGCCGTGCTCAATGGTGGAGCCCACGTCCTGCGGAAAGTAGCCGATCTGGGCCTCGTGACCCCAGAAGACGGTGCCTGCGTCCAGGTTGAACTCCTTGTCTGCCAAGCCCGGATAGTTGGCCAGGATGCTCTTCAGCAGCGTGGTTTTGCCGGCGCCGTTGCGTCCCATCAGGCAGATTTTTTCGCCGCGCAGCACGTTCGCGCTGAAGTTGTCGATCACCGTGTGATCGCCGTAAATCTTCTTGATCTGCTTGAATTCCAGGACGTGCTTGCCGCTGGGGCGAACCTGATCGAACTTGATGAAGGGGCGCTGGATGTTGGAGCGGGCAAGCTCATTGGTCTGCAGGCGCTCCACCTCCTTGCGTCGGCTGGTGACCTGGGTTGAACGGGTGCCGGCTGCAAACCGCGAGATGAACTCGTTCAGCTGGGCAATCTTCTTTTCGCGCTGGGCGTTCTCTGCCTCAAGCCGCGAGCGGATCTGTGTCTTGGCCATCACCATGTCGTCATAGCCGCCGGTGTAGGTGATGATGGTCTGGTAGTCGATGTCCGCAGTATGCGTGGTCACGCTGTTCAGGAAGTGGCGGTCGTGCGAGATGGTGATGAGCGTGCCGTCGTACTTGAGCAGAAAGTCCTGCAGCCAGTGGATCGAGTCCAGATCGAGGTAGTTGGTGGGCTCATCGAGCAGCAGTGCCTCGGGCTTGCCGAACAGAGCCTGTGCGAGCAGGATGCGGACCTTCTGGCCGCCCTGCAGCTCGCCCATCTTGCGCTCGTGCAGGTCTTCGCGAATGTCCAGGCCGTCGAGAAGAATGGCTGCGTCGGACTCGGCGGTGTACCCGTCCTCGTCGCCGATGATGCCTTCCAACTCGCCCAGGCGCATGCCGTCTTCGTCGGTCATCTCGGCCTTCTCGTAGATGCGGTCGCGCTCTTCCAGCGCGGCCCAGAGGGGCTTGTTGCCCATAATGACCGTGTCGATAACGCGATAGGCATCAAAGGCAAACTGGTCCTGGCGAAGGACGCCGAGCTTGCGGGGACGGACGACCGTGCCCTTCTGCGCGTCAATCTCGCCGGTAAGGATCTTCATGAATGTGGATTTGCCGGCGCCGTTGGGGCCGGTGAGTCCGTAGCGACGGCCGGGGGTAAAGGTGGTGCTGACATCCTCAAAGAGGACCTTGGAGCCGTAGCGCATGGAGACATTGCTGACGCTGATCATTCGTTTCCTTGATTCCTGAGCAAGGCCCGTAGCGGGGCATGGGCTCCGCAGGGCCGGTTGATGCTTGAGTTGAAGGCACTTAGCGGGCGCACACGAGGGCAGCCCTGGAAGAATTGCCGCAATTCCAGTTTCTCACAGGTGCGGCGAAATTCAGGCAAATGCGCTGCTGGTCAGCGCAGAAAGTACATTGCCAGGTGATTGACGGCAAAGGCCGCGCTATAGGCCAGCACCAGCATGTAGGCAAATTGCAGGGCAGGCCACTTCCAGCTGTTGGTTTCGCGCTTAACCACGGCCATGGTGGAGGTGCACTGCATGGCGAAAGCGAAGAAGATCATCAGCGCCAAAGCCCCGCCAAGGGTGACATCGCTGCGCAGCGCGGCGTGGAGGTTGAGCGTCTGGGTGCTCGGGTCGGCTCCATACAGTGTGCCCATGGTGCTGACCATCACCTCGCGGGCCAGCACGCTGGAAATGAGGCCGATGCCGATCTTCCAGTTGAAGCCGAGCGGCGCAATGGCCGGCTCGATAAAGTGCCCCATGCGGCCGACCATGCTGTCGGCAAGCTGCGGAGCGGTATAGTGGCCTCCGGCAACCGGGACGGGCGGGATGTGGGCCAGCACCCAGAGCGCCATCGTGACGCTGAGAATGATGGTTCCTGCCTGATGCAGAAAGACGCGGGCGCGGTCCACCAGGCGGATGCCGAGCGAGCGCAGCGTGGGCATGCGGTACTGTGGCAGCTCCAGGATGAAGGGCGTCTCGCTGGACTTGAGGACGGAGCTCTTCAGGAGCCAGGCAGTGGGCATGGCGGCGACGAATCCGGCGAGATACAGGCCGAGCATCACCATGGTCTGCAGACCAAGAAATCCGTGCAGATACGTCCGGTTGGGGATGAAGGCCGCAATGAGCAGCATGTAGACCGGCAGACGTGCGGAGCATGTCATGAAGGGCGTGACGAGAATGGTGGCCAGGCGATCGCGGCGGTTCTCAATGGTGCGCGTGGCCATGATGGCCGGAACGGCGCATGCATAGGCGGAGAGCAGCGGAATGAAGGCTTTGCCGTTCAGGCCGGTGGTGCGCATGACGCGGTCGGCAATGAGCGCGGCGCGAGCCAGGTAACCGGAGTCCTCCAGGATACCGATAAAGAGAAAGAGCAGAAGAATCTGCGGCAGGAAGACAAGGACGGAAGAGACACCCTTCCACGCGCCGTCGATGAGCAGAGACTGAATCCAGCCGGCGGGCAGGAAGGGACGGACAAGCTCTGCGGCGCGGGCAAGCAGATCTCCAAAGCCGTCCGAGAGCGGCTGGCCAATGGCGAAGACCACTTCAAAGACGCCGATGACAACCATGAGAAAGAGCAGCGGGCCCCAGATTCGGTGGAGCAGCAAGTTGTCGAGCTTGCGGCTGCTCTCTGCCGAGAGCGGAGCGCGGTACCCGGTCCGACGGCTGACCTGCGCGGCCCACGTGTGGGTGCTGGCAGCGTTGCCCAGGACGGGGAGCGTAAGCGGCTTGGCGGACTGGCGGGCAGACTGCTGGTTGAGAAAAAGTGTGACCGCTTCAAGCCCGGTACCGCGGACTGCACTGATCTGTGCCACGGGCGCGCCAAGCTCACGGGCAAGCTTCAGGGCGTCAATCTCGCCGCCGCGCGCCTCCATCAGATCCGACATGTTGAGCAGGACAAGGGTGGGCAGGCCGAGCGCAAGAACAGGCGCGGCAAGCATGAGCTGGCGTGTCAGGTGCAGGGAATCGAGGACCAGCAGGACGGCGTCCGGCTTGGGCGTGCCGGGCATCTTGCCTTTGAGCACATCCACGGAGACGCGGGCATCCTCCGAGTAGGGTGAAAGCGAGTAGACACCGGGCAGGTCGATGAGTGTGAGGTCGTCCCGGCCAACGCCGGACATAAGCCCCATGCGCTGCTCAACGGTGACGCCAGGATAGTTGGCAACTTTCTGGCGCAGGCCAGTCAGTCGATTGAAAAGAGTAGACTTGCCCGCGTTGGGTGGGCCGATGAGCACAACCGTGCTGAGTGCTCCCTGGGGTGGAGGAGCGGCAGGAGGTTCATAGGCCGTAGGCGTGCAGCAGGAACTCATCGGGTGACCTCAACGAGTTGCTGGGGGTGGAGAATCTCGGGTTCGGAGACGTCGCCGGTGCGGACACGAATCGACTTTGCGGTTTCCACACGCAGGGCAATCTCCATGCCATCAATGCTGTAGACGGTGGGATCGCCCGCAGGGGCGCGGCGCAGGGCGGTAACGCGGGCATCGGGCACAAAGCCCATGTGCATGAGGTGATTCTGTACGGATTCAGGGAGATCGAGGGCCACAAGGACCCCGCTCTCGCCAATCTTCAACTCGCTAAGCACGCTCAACCGCCGGACTCCCATGGACTGCCGGAAAGGTAGCACCGTGAAACTACGACCGGAATAGTCGGACTTCAGTATACGACCAATTTGGTCTGATTCGCAAATAACACGCGATAAAACCTGTTTGACCGCACTCATGCCATAACCCCCTGGGGATGGAGCGGCGGCTGGCACTGGAACCGCCGGTCCGGATGCAAAACCATGATGCATTCCGAGAACTGCTCGGAAGCTCAACAGATTTTTATCAGTGTTCCGCAATGCGGTGATATGACTTATATCACCATGCCCAGTGTTCGTGCGACGCTGGAGGAGGATGAAAGCAGGAGAGTTGGATGACCAAGGCCGAGTTTGAGAAGACGCTGGCGCAAGCGGCGCCGCCGCAGGGTCTGAGCGCTCCACTGGCCGCGCTGTGGTGGGATGCGAAGGGGGACTGGTCCAGGGCGCACGGGCTGGTGGACGACCGGAGCGACCGTAACGGCATGGCGGTACATGCCTACCTGCATCGCAAGGAGGGTGTGCTGTGGAATGCGGACTACTGGTATGGGCGCGCAGGACGCACGTTCCATCGCGAGGATCTGGAAGACGAGCGGCAGGCGCTTGTGGAAGGCCTGCTGTCGGCGGAGAGCAGAAGTTGAGGCGCCCGGAAATGTGGACGCAATCGCCAGATTGGGGCCAGCTTCGCATTAGCGGGTATAAGTTTGCAGTCGCATAACACACTGCGAACGGAAATATTTCAGGGCATGGAAGGGGAGGATGCGCATACGTCGCACTGTGGGACTTGTACCGCAGTGCGATAAATCGCAGTCCCCCTGTGTCACTCATCACAGCGGCTCATTCACGCAGCGAAGAGACTCACCCTAGCGGATTTACTGCATCCGTGAGATGAGGCAAAGCGAATGAGTGAGAAGAAAATGGTCATCCTGGATGGGAACGAGGCGGCTGCTTCCGTTGCCTATCGACTTTCCGAAGTAGTTGCCATCTATCCGATTACCCCGTCGTCGCCAATGGCTGAATGGGCGGATCAGTGGCTTTCGGAAGGGAAGAAGAACATCTGGGGCGCATTGCCCATCGTGGAAGAGCTGCAGAGTGAAGGCGGCGCGGCTGGTGCGCTGCACGGAGCGCTGCAGGCGGGTGCATTTGGAACGACGTTTACGGCCTCGCAGGGATTGCTGCTGATGATCCCGAACATGTTCAAGATTGCGGGCGAACTGACGCCTGCGACGATGCACGTTACGGCGCGCACGCTGGCGACGCATGCGCTGTCGATCTTTGGAGATCATTCGGACGTGATGGCATGTCGCGCCACCGGCTGGGCCATGCTGTGCTCGAACTCCGTGCAGGAAGTTGC
>JAJYBT010000287.1 GCA_021778875.1 Acidobacteriota bacterium
CCCGACAGGGCATCGGGGTGGACGCACAGATGGACGCTTGCCCGTCCAGTCCGCCGGCGGTATGCCCGAGCAGCGGCATCTGCGCGCAGGCGGAAGCTAGGCTCCCACTTGTCGATGAAGCCAGCGAGATTCCCGACCGGAATCCGGTCGGACGTCCAGAAGACATGCCCGGCCGTCACCAGACGCTGCATGTGTTGCATGAGCGCCGTGACGTGGCGCGGTACGCGAATCGGTCGGTTCATGGTCCCCTCAATCGAGATTGCATGAGAGGTATAGCGCCGGCATTTGATATCACGCCGCCACAAAGAATCTCTCGACGTGGACATTCGATTAGAAGATTCTGCAATCGAACAATGAACTGGGAAGAACAATCTCAGATCGAGTGCCTATACGAGGTAAGGACAGACGCAAGACATGAGCGAAGCGATCATGTGAAGGTGCGCCAACACCAGTCTGCGAAGCTTGCTTTGCAGCCGGGGCGCGCCAACGCCCTTGCTGCTTCGTTTTACCCGGGCTGTGCCCGGAACCGCCAGCCAGGCGGTGAGTCGTGTGGCGCCCAGTGCTCGTAATGGAGCTCGCTGGGTGCGAGGGGGAGGCAGCGGAGTAATCCCGCTTGGCGGAGCAATCCCGCTGCCTTATCCCATGCCGGCCGGGGCAGACCCGGCATACCGGTGCGAACACGAAACGGACTTGGGGAGCAAATGCCCCGATGATCCTGACCAATTGACAATGGGGTGCGAGTCCCCACCGGTTAGCCGCAGGAAAACTGCGGAAGCCGTGCTCGACAGGATGGCTGCGTAACCGCACACCGCGAGGTGTGCCTCGGTCCGATGGAGCAAGTGCTCCAGACGGATCGGGCGAGCGTGTGGTGAGTCGGGGTAGCGCCCGACAAGCTGCAAGCCGCGCTGAGAGCTTAAACCTGTAACGGCGCCCGAGCAGGGTGCTGTCGAGAAAGTGCAAGTGTCGTCTAGGGCCTTCAGTGCCTTGAACACGATGGAAGCATCATGGACACGTTGGATGAAGGAGTAAGGCAGGGGCTTCTCCCGGTTCGCCCGCCTGAAACACGGTAACCAGCCCGTAATCCGATCCCATGCTGTGAGTCGGCGACGTACTGCATGAACGCAAGATGTTGGTCTAAGTGGCGCGAAATGCACTCGAAGGTTCGCCGGGGTGGCACCCGGCGGAACGGATCTTACAAGTCCGAGAAATCCCGAGAGCGTATGAGCGAAGCCTTTCGGCAGTGAAGTTCGGGGTCAATCCCGGATGGAGCTGTGAGGCTGACACGACGAAGCGTAAGACGGCCGGGAGTGGCATCCCGGCAGCAAGCGATCAAGCCCGTGCCGCTTGGCGGCGGTGCGGGTCTTGGCAATCTCCTTGGCGGGAGATTGCCGACACTGGGCAGGTCAATCTGCCTCGATATCAACAAGCGACGGCCGTGCCGTGGCGCGCTGCAATCACGATGCCTTGGCCGGTGTCGGGAACGCGGTTTAGAGGTATACGAGAGGAGGACATCTATATTGATTCTCAGCCACCCCGCATTTGTGGGGTGGCTGTCTTGCTAGGGACGCAGCCAATAGCGGGGCGCCATATTGCTGTATCGAACCCTTGGGGAAGCATTCGGCTTGGCCTGGCGCCCAGGGACTCGCCTCACCGCCTCGGGATAGTACGGAGCACAACGCTCCCTTGCCCCTCGGGGTCAATCTTGTCCACCATGAACCTGCGTCCGGCCGCATCGACCATCTGTCCTTCAGCAACATCTAGTTGCCGGAATTGTGCTGGGTTGCCGTCGACGGCGAACGTCAGTGTTGCATGCAAGCCGTAGTGTCGGTGATTGCGCTCATCAAGGTACGGGCCTGTTAAGACATTACTTGCGCCGATCGATAGATCACCCATGTTCCATTGGGTCGAGCCCTGGATGGAAATAATAGGCTCTCCGCCTGACCTGCGGGCTCCGGACGAGGGGGCATATTGGGCCAGCGCTGCCATCATCTGTAGGAACAGAATGCCCAAGAAGACTACGGCCTGCCATGCGGTCACTGCGTTGGAATTTCGGCTCACAGCATGCGCCTGACCAGCGGGTACTTCATGGAGCGCCTACGTCTGGGAATGAATGCCGTGGACGAGGGGAAGCGACGGGCTTTCCTAATGCGCTACGCGCCATGGCGGAAGCGCTGCGCAGGAAGACGGAAGGAGTCGAAGCCATTTACGGCCCAAGGCGAACGCGGTGTCCGCCCTCCACTGCCGATCGCCTCAAGCGTCGGGGTGCCTCAAACGGCTCGACGGTCAGCCGCCGGGTGAGGACAGCGGGCCGAGCAAGCCCATGCCGCTGTCGCTGCCTGAGAAAGAACCACAATGAATTCATGAACAACGCCGCTGCTCTGGGTCACTCGCCACACCTACTCGCGTTCCTAATGATCAGTCGCGGGAACAGGCTGATTTCGAGAAAGTGCGACTGAATCGCCACAACTCGATGTCATCGTTACAGCCTGTCCGTTGCGAGAAAATGCATATGTTCTGTTCTCGATACTGCCGTCTTTGCAACGTGGGCTCATGTTCCACCACCCCGACACCCAAGAGCCGTTTTCCCAACGCCCATATGTGCCATTAGCATAATCAGCCGCCTCCGTAATTCGCACCTTCATAATAACCTGCCCCCCATTCTCCTCCACGTCGCTAAAGCCGGGAAGACGCGCTGACCATACGCCGCCGCTACGCCAGCGCCACTGTTCTCCTGGGTATCGTGGATCTGTATATCGTGGGTTGTTTGTTAATTCGTTCTGGTTATTCGTGGCCATGCCGTACAGCAGTCTCCCATCCTCCACCCTAAGCTCATCCCATACCGTCCAGCCGTAAGGGCGGTTGTCAACAATTCGTCCTCGATAAGCTGCGCCCTCGATGGAGCGCAGGAATGAGGCAAACTCGTTCCGTTTTTGTTGCTTCTGGTTGCTGGCCGTGGCCGCTTGCTCCAGGCCCATCTTGAACCCGGCAATGCGCTCCTTGAGCGACGCGACGTCCTGCGGGTTAGTGGTTCCCATCAACGCGAAGCTGCAACTGCGCTTGGCGTTGGCGTAGTCCTCGGCCTTGTCATAGATCGTGCAGACGTCCGAGTAATAGTCGACGTCCCACGGGGCAGCCGCGATGGCCTGTTCGTACTCCTGTGCCGCCTTGACGTAGTCCGTCTTGTTCGCCGCGTGTTTGAAGAGGAAGACGCCCCGGCCGACGTGGTCGAGGGCCTCGTCGGGCACCGCTGGCGCCGGCCGCATCTTCCCCGCCAACTGGATGAGTTGCCCCCGCAGGTCATCGCTCGGGGCCTGGCGGAACTGCGCGAGGGCGCGCTGGAATTCTTGTTTCGGTGAGGCGCCCCACGCCAACCCGGACAATGTCACCATCAGCGCCAGCCCGAGCGGTAGCAGCCGAGCTATGGATGAGTTCTTCATCGTTTCTTCCCTCTTGTAGTCTCCGCAGTCTTGATCGGTCCCGCGCCCGAAGTTCAGCCTCTCACTGCGGCCACGGCGGGCACCTTCCTAACCTGGCCCTGCTTGTAGATGTCCAACAGCCTTTGCCAAAGCGAGCGCGGCGTCGGCTGAGTTGCCGGCGCCGGCACTCTGATGTGGTCGATGCCCTTGAGCCGGTCCGGCACGAGCGGATGGAAATCCGAGGCGTGGAGTGGCTCCGTGTCGGATGGTGCCCTTGGGGCAAACTTGGCCGCTGGGTTGGTTTGTGACGGCGCTTTGTGGTGCGCAAAGGCATCAAGCTGACGCGCCAATTCCTGGTTGCGGGTCGAAGGCGTCGCCGCGGCGTTGGCCTTGCCGCCCTTTTCCTCTGCCCGGGTGTACTCGGCCAGGTCGATCAAGCGGTTGATGCCAGCATCGTGCGGGTTGAGCTTGTGCGCCTCCTGGAAATAAGCCAGGGCAACGTCCCACCGATCAGGCGTGCCGCTCTGAATCGCTTCGTAGCCCTTGCGCACTCGCTCGCCCGAGGGCGTGTGCGGGATGGACGCATCGACGAACTTCGGCAAACCGGACGGCACGCCGCAGCCGTTCACAACCCTGGGGCCGTAGTCGGCCGAACAAGGATCCGGCTTGGCCGTCCGGCCCGTCTTGGACTTCGCGAGCGTCGCCGACCTGGAACGGTCGCTGGTGCTCCCCAAGCCCTTGAGCCCGGGCGTCGCTGCGTTGAGACCGTCGGCGCCCTTCAACTCACCTGCGTCGCCGATCCCCTCTTTGAGCGTCGCGGCGGTGGCATCACGATCCTCGATGAACTGGGCCTTGCGCGCTGCCTCGGCCTGTCGCTTGAGCGCCTCGGCATGGCTCCGTTGCCGGGCCAATTCGCTTTGGCGCTGCTGCTCGGCCTGCTGCTCAACTTGCTGCTGTTGCAGTTGCTGGGCCTGCTGCTGTTGCTGCTGCCGTGCCGCCGCATTGTTGTAACCCTGGTTGTACCAATACTGGTAGTTCGAATTGCCCCCAGGGCCATTCCGAAGACAGGTGCACCCGTTCGGTGTGCCGCCGGATGCAAGGCATGACTGGGAAAACAAGGCTTGTGGGGTAGAAGTGCCATTACCCCAATTGCAGACCTCGGCGTTGGCCAACCCAGCCGATTCGGTCACCGCGAGCACAACGGCTGATAGCGCCAAGAACTTCCAATCTGTAGGAATCGGCGTACGCACTGTCACCCCCTAAACCACTACATAAGTATAATCCCTCTCATCGGCAAGAACGCCTGCCGCCATCCTTTGAGGTCACATTTTCCACCTTTTGATGCTCATCCGTCTGCGCCGTTCAGTCAGTCGTCAGGTGCGTGTTCCAGGATGGCGTGAGATGCGAACCGAGGGGCTCGCGGACATAACAATTCATTAGAGAGGGATGCTACGCCGACATGCTGGCTTCGCGCCCCTGAACTCGTTGAACGTCCGCTTGCGGGCTGGGCCAAGGGCGGCTTTGGGCACGGAGTACGCATTCGCCAGATAGAGAAGCTGACGTTCAGCGGGGCCTGGGTTGAGTAAGCGATAACCGGCGGACTGCCGACTCGGACAAGAGGCTCAGGGTCGGCTGGCCGAATCTTTGTCAGCATGCGCTTCTTGACGTCGGTACAAATTTGCGGTACAAAACAAGAAATCATGTATCTCGCAAGGTATTGTTATTAAATAATAATCGTTA
>JAJYBT010000288.1 GCA_021778875.1 Acidobacteriota bacterium
CACCGATTCGATGACACCGTAATGCACCGGCAGGTGTGCCTTCCATCACGGCAGCGCCCCGTAACAGGAGTAAAGTGCCCTGCGGAGTAAAGGTGAAGAACGGAGGAACCTATGTGGAAGCACCTCTCCCTTGCAGCTCTTGCCGTCGCGGTCGTCGCCGGCTTCGGCTATGCACAACAGAAACCCAATAAGGTCGTGATCCCGGTGGAAAGAACGGCTGCCACCAGCGGTCAGCAGATGTATGCCAACTATTGCGCGCCGTGCCATGGCACGGACGGCAAGGGCAATGGACCTGCCGCATCTGCGCTGAAGAAGCAGCCGACCGATCTGACCACTCTGGCCCGGATGAACCAGGGCAAGTTCCCTGAGGCTCACATCGTTGGTGTGCTGCAGTTCGGGGCCGATGTGCCGGCGCATGGCTCGGCCGAAATGCCCGTCTGGGGACCGATCCTTGGTAAGATGGGCCAGTCAAGAAGCCAGGAAAAGCAGCTCAGAATCAGCAATCTGACGCGCTACCTGCAGAGCATCCAGGCAAAGTAAGGGCGGCGGGTCCGCTCCCGGCCTGGAACCAGACCACTGAGGGAGCCCATGACCAAGCCGCACGCATCCAAACCTGCCAACCCCCGAAAGGCGCCAGGGACGGCGCACAGCACGGCCAAATCCGAAGCGCCTTTCGAGCCGGGCCGCAAGACCAGGCCCTCGTCGCAGCCGAAGAAAGGCCGCGAGCCGCAAGCGAGGCCCGTCTCGTCCGCCGCCCCGGAGCACACTCCGCAAACCGCCCCCGGCGCCCGCATCAGCCGCCGCGCGGCAGACCGCCTGCGGGCCGGGCACCTGTGGGTCTACGCCTCGGACGTGGAGGCGCTTGTGACGCCGGAGGGAGCCACGCCCGCCCTGCTGCCGGTGGCCGACAACCGCGGCCTGCTGCTGGGCACGGCGCTCTACAGCCCCGCCTCGCAGATCGCGCTTCGGCTGGTCTCGCGGGAGCTGGTGGACGAAGCCCGCTGGATGGTCCTGCTGGAAGAGCGGCTGCGCCGGGCGGTTGCGCGCCGCAAGCCCATGCTGGACAGCCAGACGGATGCCTGCCGCCTTTGCTTCAGCGAAGCCGATGAACTGCCCGGCCTGGTCGTGGATAAATACGGCGACCTGATCCTGCTGCAACTGCTGACCAAGGGGCTGGATTCGCCCACGGTGCGCAACGTCTGCGCCCGCGTGCTGCGGGAGGAGTTGCATCCTGCCTGCATCCTGGAACGCCCGGACCCGCGCATGCGCGAGCTCGAGGGGCTGTCTGCCCCCGGTCTTGCTCCCCTGTGGGCCGCGGACCCGGCTGCGCCAGCCACCAGCACGCAATTCCGGCTGAACGGGCTGGTCTTTCACTACGACGCCAACGCGGGGCAGAAGACGGGAGCCTTCCTGGACCAGCGGCTGAACTATGCCGCAGCCCGCGACTGGGCCGAGCGGCTGGGAGTGGCGGGCGGAAGGGCGCTCGACGTGTGCACCTACCAGGGTGGATTTGCGCTGCACCTGGCGCAGGTCTGCAGCCGCGTTACCGGCGTGGACGCCTCGCGCGCCTCGCTGGAGGTGGCCGAGCGCAACGCGGAGGCCAACCGGGCACGGCTGAAGGCCGAGGTGGACTGGCTGGAGGCCGATGCCTTCCAGCTGCTGCGAGACTGGTCGGATGCCAGCGAGCGGTTTGACGCCATCGTGCTGGACCCGCCGGCTTTTGCCAAGACAAAGCGCGCCGTGGAGGGTGCCCTGCGCGGCTATAAGGAGCTGAATCTGCGCGCGTTGCGCATGGTGCGTCCGGGCGGCATGCTGGTCACCTGCTCCTGCTCGCACCACGTGGGCTGGGCAGACCTGGAGGGTGCCGTGGCCGCGGCGGCCGCCGACGCGCACCGGCGCGTGCGTCTGCTGGAGCGCCGAGGCGCAGCGCCCGACCATCCGGTCATCCTGAATCTGCCGGAGACGGAGTACCTGAAGTGCCTGGTGCTTGAGGTGGGGTAGAAGGCAGGCCGGGACGGTCTACGCCGGATAAGCCAGCAGCTCCGGGGGCAGCTCCCGGGGCTCGGGCAGGATTCGTCCGGGCAGACGCAGCAGCCCGGTAACCTCCTCGGCCGTCATGGGCCGGGCAAAGAGGTATCCCTGGCCGTAGCGGCAGCCCAACTGCCGCAGCATGCGGTACTGGCGAACCGTCTCAATGCCCTCCGCCACCACATCCATGCCCAGCACGCGCGCCAGCTCCACGATGGTCCGCACAATCTGGAGCGGCTGGTCGCCATCCGTCATGCGGGCCACAAACGAGCGGTCCATCTTGAGCACGTCGAACGGGAACGAATGCAGGTGGTTCAGGGAGCTGTAGCCGGTACCGAAGTCGTCCATGAGCAGCGAGATGCCCAGGCTGCGCAGGCCGTCCAGCACCTGCGTGGCGGTATTCATGTTGGGTATCAGGCTGGACTCGGTCATCTCAAGCCCAAGCTGGCGGCTGGACGTGCCCGACTGCAACAGCAGCGACTCTACGTGGTCCGCGAGGCCCTCGCGGGAAAACTGCCGGGCCGAAAGGTTGACGCAGACGCGCAGAGACTGGTTGGCCGGGTCTTCCAGGTTCCACTCCTGAATCTGGCGGCAGGCCTCGGCCAGGCCCCAGTCGCCGATGGGCAGAATCAGGCCGGTCTCTTCGGCGGCAGGGATGAAGTCAACCGGCGAAAGCAGGCCCCGCTCCGGATGGCGCCAGCGAATGAGCGCTTCCATGCCGACGATCCTGCGCGTGGCCAGCTCCACCTCCGGCTGGTAGAACAGCTCGAACTCGCGGTGATCCAGCGCGCGGCTCAGATCGGCGCTGCGCGGCCAGGAGGACGTGGCGCTCGTGCGGCGCGTGGTGCTGGTGCGCCGCGCATCCTCGCGGGTAAACGCCTTGCGCAGCCGCTGCAACTCCAGCTGGCTGGCCACCATGGAGGCGAGGTTCTGCAGCATCTGCAGCTCGTCCGGGCTCAGGCTGGGCCGGGAGCGGCGGTTGAAGATGGTGAGCACGCCCAGGATGCTGCCGTTGCCGGAACGAACCGGAACCCCGGCAAAGAAACCGACATCCAGGTGCCGCAGCAGCGGACGACGGCTGCGATAGCGGGCGTAGTGGGCGAGGTCCGGGATGACGACCGCCCCATCCTCTTCCAGAATCGTCTCAAAGATGGAGTGAGCCCGGGGCAGCTCGCGCACCACCTCGCCCCAGTAGGACTTGATCCAGATGCGGGTGGCGTCCACAAAGCCCAGCAGGGCCACGTCGGCATGGAAATACTCGGCCGCCAGACGGGTGATGGCGTCGTAGGTGGGGTCGGGTCCGGTATCGAGAATGCCGCTGGAGTTGAGCATGGCCAGCCTCTCGGCTTCCTGCTGCCGCTTTTCCGTAACGGTCTCAAACTCCATTTGCACCATAACGAATGCGTTGGCCTCGCCCTGCAACCGTGGATTCTGCTTGTCCCGGAAGAGGCCCATGTTCCGCGCTGCGCGCACGGCGGATGGGCCACTTGCCTCTGCGCCCGTCGCTGGCGAAACAGCACCACACAAAGACACAGATGAGACCTTGGCATGAATTGATGCTTCGGTCTCGCATCCTTTGTATAGGAAGTAGACAAGAATGGCGTAAAGGAGTGACGCAAGTGTACCGGAATGAGCAATAGCCGCCGATGTTCCCTATTTGGCACAAAGCGGCTATTTTCCGGTCTCCGTCCACAGGAAAGTGAGCTGGTCGGCGTCGTCCTGCACCTTCTGCTCCACGCTCACGCCGGCGGAGTGGCCGCCGCTGAGGCTGTAATGCAGCAGGATGGGCCGTCCGCTGGAGGTGGCCGCCTGCATCAGCGCCGTCATCTTGCGCGCATGCAGCGGATCGACGCGTGTGTCACTGTCGCCGGTAAAGAACAGGATGGCCGGATAGGCCGTGCCCGGCTTGACATTCTGGTAGGGCGAATACTTGAGCAGATACGCAAACTGGTCGCGATCCTGGGACGAGCCGTACTCGGTCATCCAGTGCGGCCCCTGCAAAAACTGGTGGTAGCGCAGCATGTCCAGCAGCGGATAGCCGCAGAGGATGGCTCCGAAGAGCTCGGGATGCTGCGTCATGGCCGCGCCCATGAGCAGGCCGCCATTGGAGCGGCCAGTGATGGCGAAGTGCGCGGGCGAAGTGTACTTGTTGTCGATGAGGTATTGCGCCGCGGCGAACCAGTCGTCAAAGACGTTCTGCTTGTGGGCAAACATGGCCTGCTCGTGCCAGTGCTCGCCATACTCGCCGCCGCCGCGCAGGTTGGGCAGCGCAAACCAGCCGCCCTGCTGCATCCACCACGCATATTGGGAATTCCAGTAGGGCGTCATGCTTACGTTAAAGCCGCCATAGCCGGTCATCAGCAGGCGCTCTGTGCCGTCGCGCTTCAGGCCTTTTTTGCCGGCGATGAACATGGGCACGCGCGTGCCGTCCTTGGATGTGTAGAAGACCTGCCGTAGCTCATACTGGCTGGTATCAAACGGAACCCTGGTTTGCGCAAAGATCTCGCGCCTGCCGGTCAGCGTGTCAATGCGATAGAGCGTGGGCGGCTGGATGAACGAGTCGAAGCGAACAAAGCCGTAGCGGTCCGTGGTGCGGCCGCGCGGGGCAGAGACGGAGCCGATTCCGTCATAGTCGAGCGTGCCGGCGGGCTTGCCGGCGAGCGTGTAGATGCCGGTCTCCGCCTTCACGTCCTTCAGGCGCTCCACATAGAGCTTGCCGCCCACAATGGAGAAATCGTCGATGGCCTCCTGCGCTTCGGGCACGATGGTGGTCCAGGCATCGGGCAGCACGCCGGGGTCTGCGCGCAGAATGCGCCCGTTCGGCGCCTTGTAGTCAGTCTTCACATACCAGGCGCCTTTGGCGTAGACGGCCGAGAAGCGCGAGTCGAGCGCCCAAACCAGCACCTCGAACGGCGATCCGGGCCTGGTCAGGTCGCGATAGACAATGTCCACACGCCGGGCCGGAACCCCGCGGCCGATGGTCACCACCAGGTAGCGGCCATCGTCGGTGACGTGCGCCATGAAGAGATCGTTCGTGCTGAGCGGCTCGCCGCGAAACTCGCGGCCAAAAAGCAGCGTGTCCTGCGAGACGCGGCTGCCCTGCGCGTGCTGGTAGAGCAGC
>JAJYBT010000289.1 GCA_021778875.1 Acidobacteriota bacterium
CCGGTATGCACGTCCTGCACAACAACCGTGCCATTGGCTGCCTGCGTCTTCTCCATCGCGTGATCCAGCGCCTGCTCGGCCATGAACTGGATGTTCTCATCAATGGTGAGGACCAGATTCTGTCCCGCCTCCGGCTCGTGCGCAATCGATCCGAGAACGCGGCGGCGCGCATCCAGCGCGGTAAACATGTGCCCCGGGGTACCGTGCAACTCGGTATCGAATTTCTGCTCCAGGCCGCCCAGCCCGTTGTCATCCAGACCCACATAGCCCAGCACCTGCGCGGCAATCTGGTTGTCCGGATAAAAGCGCTGAAACTCCTTCTGGAAGTAGATGCCCTTCATGTTCAGAGCCCGCACGCGGGTCGCCGCCTCCGGCTTCACACGCCGGGCAATCCAGGCAAAGCTGTGCCCGTTTTTCAGGCGCTCCAGGATGGCCTGCTCCGTGGTGCGGGTATCTTCCGGCTCTGTGTGAACAATAGCCGCAAGTTGCCGCGCCGCAGCAGGCTTGTCCTCAATCTCGTTCGGCACGGCGTAGATGGAGTCCACCTGCACCGTCATGGCAAGCTCGCGCAGATTGCGGTCGTAGAGCACACCGCGATGCGGCGCAACCTCAAACGTGCGCTGCTGCTGCTTCTGCGCGCGCTCTGCGTATTCCGAATGGTGCAGTATCTGAAGCCAGAACAGGCGAAGCGCAATGGCGCAGGCCCAGGCCAGAAAGAAGAAGCAGATCAGCCAGAATCGAGCCGTGCGCATCGGCACCGTGCGCGCGGCGTTATTGCGGGTGCGGATGGCTCGAACCGTTGCCTGCATGGCGTTTCGCTCGCCCGTGAGTTGCGCGCCTCCCACGCTACCGCACAGGAGGCGCAGGGGGAGTCACCTGCGCAAGTGCCGGCGCACTCGTTGCATCCGCAACCGAGTTCGTGGCATGCACAACCTGACCAGGCTGCGGCGCGGCCATGCCCATCCCGCGCGCCAGTTGGTCGATTCTGCCCGGCTGCGCCAGTTGCGCCTCGGCCAGCCTCAGCTGGCGATTCTGTTCACGCAGCTGATCCCGCTGCTGCTTTTCCGCCTCCACGCGATACGAGCCCTCAATCGCGCTGAAGTGCTGCAGGCCATACACCATCACCAGCGAAAACAGCACGGTGATAGCCGCGGAAAAGATGCGCATCTGGCGAACCCTTACCGGGTCTGGAGCCTTCACCAGGCGCGAATTGTCAAAGTGTTTTGTGAAAGGAATCTCCGGCGTGCGCACGCCCCGGCGCCGCATCGCCTGCTGGGCAAGCAATGCCGCATTGTGCTCTGCCACCCGAGGGGGCCAGCCGTTGCCGCGTTCAAAATACGTTGTCGTGCATGCCGCCATGATGCTTCTCCTCAATCCAACCGCGGCCCATTCCGCCGTTCATTGCCTTGCTGCTGCTCTCAGCTTCGCGCTGCGCGAGCGCGGATTGCGTTCCATCTCTTCTTCGCCGGGCGTCACCGGCTTCTTCGTCAAAACTTCCCAGATTCCCCTGCGTGCACCGTCGCGCAAACTGTCTTTTGCAATGCGATCTTCCAAAGAGTGAAAGCTGATAACGGCCAGTCGTCCGGAGGGCTTAAGTAACATGGGTGCGGCCTCCAGCAGCGCCCGAATCTCGTCCAGCTCGCGATTTACATAAATACGAAGCGCCTGAAAGGTGCGCGTTGCCGGGTGAATCCTGTCCTGTTTCATTGCCGGGGCGGCGGCTGCAACAATCCGGGCAAGTTGCCCTGTCGTTGTCACCGGCCGCCCGCGAACAATGGCTCTGGCGATTCTCCGCGACCTCCTTTCCTCTCCGTATTCGTAAATAAGGTCTGCCAGCTCTCGCTCGCTCGCCTCATTCACCACTTGTTCGGCGGTTGGCCCGGAGCGCGTGTCCATGCGCATATCCAACGGCCCGTCCGCCATAAAACTGAATCCCCTGTGCGCCTCGTCCAGTTGCAGGCTGCTCACGCCAAAGTCGGCCAGAATGCCATCCACTGAGGCCGGCTGAACATGCTGCTCAATGGAGCTGAAGGGCTCATTGATCAGCTGCATCCGCGGCGCCCGGCTGCCCAGCTCGTTTGAAACACGAGCCAGCCGCATCTTTGCCAGCGCCATGGCCTGCGGATCGCGGTCAAACGCTATCAGCAAGCCGTCCGGGCCCAGCAACCGAGCCAGTTCCGACGAATGCCCTGCCATGCCCAGCGTGCAGTCCACATAGGTGCCGCCCGCGCGCACATCAAGAAACTCAATCGCTTCTTTTAAAAGAACCGGCACATGGCGTTCGCGTTGGTTCGTCATGCGCTCCCCCTGAGGGGCAAAAACCGTCAACTCCGGCGACCCAGGATCGCGGCCATCGCCTTGCGATCCTCGGCCGTCAGTTCATTGGCCTGCAGATTCTGTTCAAAGGCCTCCCGGTTATGCACTTCCAGGTAGGTCCTCATGCCAAAAACCGTCACCTCGGCGTCCAGCTTGGCCGTTGTGCGCAGAATCTGCGGCAGCAACAACCGCGCCTGGCCATCCATCTCCACCTGCTGACCGTAATAGCTGGTCAGATTCAGGTACTTCCGCACGGCGTCATCCAGCGTGCTGGAGTCGGCCAACTGCGCCTCCCGCTTCTCCCACTCCGGCAAAGGCCAGATCTCGGCGCTCTTTCCGTCCGTGCTGGTGATGTAAAACTGCGTCACATTGGCGGCATCCACCAGTTGTTTGAAGGCAGCCGGGAGCTTTAAACGCCCCTTCTCATCTACCTTCGTCGGGTGGTTGCCCCTGAACATTGCGTCCGCCTCGCTTGTGATTCCGCCTGCGTTGAATTCTCTTTCCGGTTATCGAGAGTGGTTCCACAACCAGCTCAAACCCTCTGCAATCGGCAGGAGCGGGAGAAATCGGGGTAATCTTGACCTGAAACCAGCATCTTTACTCCCTTTTGCTCCCATTTACTCCACTTCAGACACGATAATAGCCCACATTGTTGCTCCCTCCAATAGAAATTCTGTTCAAAGCCCGCAATCCAGGCGGCTTTCCTGCCTCGACCTAGCCGGCAAAATCAGGAAGTCCGGCTAATTGTGCCCATAGTTTCAAAAGACACAAGATATAGTGTTGATTGATTTGAGCCCTCCCGGCGCGAAGGCCTTTTCAGAGGTCACGGAAGGGTATAGAGGGGAAGAACAAGCAGATCTATTCGCTCGCGGCTTCTTCGTTCCGCTTCCTGCGCTCCACCACCACTTTCAGCAGATACAGAAGCACGAACCCGTTCACCACAAGGAGGCCTACGCGGACCCAGGTGAGTTTCCGGAAGACTTCAAAGATCTCCCAGGGCAGGAACGATGCCGTGATAAAGAGGGTGAGGTACTCGCCCCAGGCCTTCTCCAGGTAGAGCCCAATCCCCTCCGCCAGGCTGAGGCCCGCATAGCTGAAGGCTACCACCCCTATGCGTCGAAGCAGCGGATCGTCCAGAATCTCAGCCTTTTCCAGCACAAAGTTCACAAAGCGCGATTCCGGATTGAAGCGCAGCGCCGAGGTAACCTGTGCCAGCACATCTCCCACGTCCTGATGCAGAAGGCGCAGCGCTCCGAAGCCGATTGCGGCAATCAGCAGGGCTTGGACAAACTTGTACACCGCGATCAGCACCAACCACTTATTGTGGTGGTGTACTTGCAAATCGGGCTGCGGCAAGGGATCGGTCATCGTACGGCAAATCAAGCGGCACAGTGGCTGTTCTCTTTACGTTAATTGATGCGGCAAGGTTCTCCCAACACGGCCCCTGCGGCCATCGCTGAATCCGGCTGCCCCGAGCGTCATCTAAATGCTGATGGTAAAGCGCCTTACAACATCCCAATGGCTTCCAGTCCCGGTAGAACAGGTGTTTGCCTTCTTCGCAAGCCCGGAAAACCTGCCCAGGCTGATGCCGCCCGAGTTGCGCACGCGCATCGAGGAGCTGCGCCTGCAGCCACCCCCTCCCTGCCCCTCCACGGATGCGGCCCTGCCGGCACACGAGAACACCCAGGCTGCAGGCGTGGGAACAGAAATTGTCATCAGTTTCTGTCCGGTTCCATGGCTTCCATTCCGCGTACGCTGGGTCGCGCGCATCGTCGAGTTTGCATGGCACAGTCATTTTGTGGATGAGCAGGTCCGCGGCCCATTCCGCAGATTTCGCCATCGCCACGGCATCCAGCCGGAGATGCGGAACGGAACCGCTGGCACCCTGGTAAGCGACGACCTTGAGTTTTCGCTCCCGTTCGGCTGGCTGGGCAGTTTGGCCGCCGGGCTCGTGCGGCGGCAACTGATGGCCTCGTTCCGGGCTCGACAGGAGCGGCTTCCGCAGATGCTCGCATCCGGCGCGGAAACGCCGCAGAGCAGTTGAGCTATCGTTTCAGATTGAGCAGCGCGGCCCGATCCACGACGTTGCCATCCACAATCAGCGTAGAGATGCGCCGCGCATTCCAGATGCTCACCGTTGGGTCGCCATCCACCACCAGGATGTCGGCACGGCGTCCGGGGGCAATCAGGCCCAGTTCCGTCCAGCCGAACTGCAACGAGTAATTATCGGTAGCCGCCGCCAGGGCTTCGCGCGGAGAGAGTCCCAGACGCACCAGCATCTCCAGCTCTGTGTGCATGGAGATGCCCGGCATGGAACCCGAAACCGGCGCGCCAGAGGCCGCCAGATAGTGCGGATAGGCGGCGAAGAGAACCGTATTGATGTTCCAGAGCCGCAGTGCAGCCTGGTCCGCCTTCTTGCGCTGATTCTCCTGCATCCAGCGCTGCGCGGTCGCCGGCAGCCGCCGGGTCCACGGTGCCAGCGGATACACCATCTCCCCGGTAGCCGGGTCAGCTGGCTGTGAAAGGTTCGCCGGATTGATCAGCGACGCGGCTGGCTCGCGCCACAGGTTCCGATGCCCGGGCAGGCGCAGGTAATACGTGCTGAAGGTGGGCATGAGCACCGCATGATGCATCGCCACAAAGCGCGCGTAGTTGCGCAGATGCAGATCGGTGGGGGGCAGGTGCTACGCATAGTCATAGGCCGTGTTGGCCGCCGTGCCGTAGGCGTCCTCCGCCAGCGGCCGTTGCAGCTCATCGGGGATCACGCCCAACTCGTAGTGGCCCATATGCAGCAGCACATCCACACCGGCCTC
>JAJYBT010000290.1 GCA_021778875.1 Acidobacteriota bacterium
ACTGGCGCTGGTATCTGACGCAGGCGTATGAGACCACGATGGCGATGACGCACTATGCGCCGGAGCTGAGCCAGTTTGGGCAGATGGAGGGCGACGTGTTTGTCGCCGTGCTGGACGATCTTCGCCGCGAGGGGATGAACGCCGAGGCTGACAAGCTGGAGGCCGCGATGCGCGCACGAGCAGACGTCTGGCAAAAGCTGGCGTATCCGTTTGGCAGCGAGATGCCGTGGGACTCGACCGGGCAGGAAGAGGTCTATGCATGGACGCGGCGCTTTGGCATGAACGACAAGGCGCAGACAACGCTGGATGCCATCACCGGCTACATGCCGACGATTCCCAGCTGGGGATACAACGGCAGCGCGCGGCGCTACTGGGACTTCTTGTATGGAGGCAAGTATCCGCGGCTGGAGCGGCAACTGCATCATTATGGTTCGGGCATCAACGCCATCCCGGTGCTGGATGCGTTTCGCCGCGACCCGGAGGACCTGTATCTGCTGCGGATAGGCTATGGCGGAACGATGGGCGCCATCAGCGGAATCGATCAAGAGGGATTTGCATCGGCGGCGTTTCATAGCTATCCGGACAAGATGGCCTTTGACCCGTACACAGGCGACTACGGGCCGAACTTTTTTGGATTTACGTGGACCACGGCAACGTATGTGGTGAAGGATGCCGAGCTGGGATGGCTGGCCTTTGGCGGCAATCTGCATGCGCATGGCGCGGCGGTGACGGTGGAGCCGCGCGATGGCTTCCGGCAGCGCGTTTACCTGGCGCCGCTGGGGCTGTGGCTCACGCTGGAGAGCGGGAGGTTTGAGCAGGTGACGCTGGACGCGGCGACGCATACCGTGGAACTTCAGTTGGCGCCGGGCGATGCCTATACCACACATGCGCTGTTGCGCGTGGAGCAGCCTGCACAGATAAAAGGCGTGGGCACGATGACGCCGCTGGAGAAGCTGCAAACCGAGCGCGGCGCTTACGTGGTGCCGCTGGGCAGCGCGGCTGTGAGTGTGCATCTTGGCGCGAGCGCAGGGAATTGAGAACAGGGAGAGCAGATGAGCATAACGCGAAGAGGTTTTTTGCAGACTTCGGCGGTGTTGGCCGGAGGCGGAATGGTGATGCCAACCGGGCTGTGGGCGGCGGGGCAGGACCCCGTGGTGGATGCGCCGCGCGCGAAGAATCATACGGGCTACGAGAAGGTTGCGTGGCAGGCGAGCCCGTTTCCCATGGCGCAGGTGCGGCTCAGGTCCGGCCCGCTCAAAGAGATGCAGGAGCGCGACCGTGTGTATCTCTACATGCTGCCGAACGATCGGCTGGCGCACAACTTTCGCGTGACGGCGGGCAAGCCCTCGACGGCCAAGCCGCTGGGCGGCTGGGAGGCACCGGACTGCGAGTTGCGCGGACATCTAACGGGCGGGCATTATCTTTCAGCCTGCGCACTGATGTATGCGTCAACGGGCGATGAGTCGTTGCGCCTGAAGGCGGAGGAACTGGTGCAGATGCTGGCCGAGTGTCAGCAGCACAACGGATACCTGGGCGCATATCCCGAGAGCTTTTATGACCGGCTGAAGAAGCACGAGCGCGTGTGGGCGCCCTTCTACACCTATCACAAGATCATGGCCGGGCATCTGGACATGTATGTGCACTGCGGCAGCGAGCGCGCGCTGTGGACCGCAACGCGCATGGCGGATTGGGCGCTCGACTGGGTTGCTCCGCTGAGCGATGAGGAGCTGGCCAAGGTGCAGATGGTGGAGCACGGCGGCATGAATGAGGTTCTGTTCAACCTGTACGCGGTGACGGGCGAGAAGAAATATCTGAACGGTGGATATCGCTTTGAGCACAAGCGGTTCTTTGATCCGCTGGCCGCGCATGAGGACAAGCTGGCTGGGCTGCACTCCAACACGAACATCCCCAAGGTGATTGGCGCGGCGCGCGGCTATGAGCTGACAGGCGATGAACGCTACAGGAGCATTGCAGAGTTCTTCTGGCAGACGGTGACGGAGCATCACACGTTTGCGCCGGGCGGCACCTCCAATAACAACGAGGGCTGGAGCGAGCCGGACACGAGCGGTACGCATCTGGCGCCGGGCGGGCAGGAGTGCTGCTGCAGTTACAACATGCTCAAGCTCACGCGCCACCTCTTCGGCTGGAAGCCCGATGCGCGGCTGATGGACTACTACGAGCATCTACTGTGGAACGTGCGCGCGGGTACGCAGAACGTGGACGGCATGCTGATGTACTACGTGCCCACGATCCCGGGCGGATGGAAGACGTTTGGTGATGCCTTCGACTCGAACTGGTGCTGCACGGGTACGGGGCAGGAAGAGTACGCAAAGCTGGTGGACACGCTCTATTTTCGCGATGCGGACAGCGTTTATGTAAACCAGTTTGTTGCCTCGGAGGTGAGCTGGCCGGAGAAGCGCGTGCGGCTGGTGCAGGAGACGCGCTTTCCGGATGAGGCGCGGACGTCGATTGTGGTCCACGCCGAGCAGCCGACGGCATTCGGGCTGCGCGTGCGCGCGCCGCAGTGGACCGATGGCATGACGGTGAGCGTGAACGGCCGCGCCGAGAAGGCGGTGAAGGGAAGCGATGGCTACCTGCTGCTGCAGCGCACGTGGAAGAACAACGACCGCGTGGAGGTGACGCTGCCGATGCGCGTGCGGCAGGATCCAGTGGCGGGCAGCCCGGAGCTGGCCACCTTGGCGTACGGGCCGTTGGTGCTGGCCGCAGAGCTGGGTCGCGCGGGATTGAGCCAGGACATGATCGACAACAATCAGGGGCCTGACATGGAGCGTCTTCCGGCGCTGCCCATGCCCACGTTTGAGGAGACGCAGGAGGGCTTCTGGGTTCGGCAGGATGAGGATGGCGAGTTGAGCTTCACCACCGTGGGGCAGGCCAGTGCAACGAAGTTGCGCCCGCTGTACCGCGTGCTGGACGAGCGCTACAGCGTGTATTGGCAGCGCAAGCAGAAGGCCTGAGCGCGCAGGGAAAAGGGTTGCCGCGGCGGCAACCCTTTTGCATTTCGGTGGTAGGCGAGGCAGGGCTCGAACCTGCAACCCCCGGCTTAGAAGGCCGGTGCTCTGTCCAGTTGAGCTACTCGCCCGTATGACTTCATTGTAGCCGTGAAGCGGCGTCTGCGGGAGGCGTTGCGGGCGACACGGCATCTGCAAAGGCAGCCAGCGCGGCGCCAAGCGCCAGGGCTGCGTCGGCGGGCGTTTGCCCGCAGGCGGAGAGATACGCGGTGATGCCGATGCCGGAGATGCCGGGTGCGGGACAGGCGTGGCGCACGATGAGGTCAGCGCGGCAACTGTGCAGCGGTGCGGCATGCAGGCGATGGCACAGCGCCCGGCACCATGCGACGGCTCCGGGCGGAGTGTCCCAGCTGGCGCTTCCGGGGAGCAGATCGACGTAGCAGGCGAGCGCGTGCTGGGGGTGCTCGTCGGCAGCCTCCATCTCATCGGGATCGAACTCGGGGAGCGGCCAGACGTCGCACTTGGTCGTCCACACCGGCGATGAGGCGGCATTCAGCCGCAGCAGCGCATGGGCCAGCGCGGGCAGTGCTTCAACCTCCGGTAACTCATGCACGCGATGCGGTTCGCGCCGCAGGTCGACGAGGCCGGTCCAGGATGCGTCGATGATCGGCGCTTCGGGCGTGAGCTCCACCTCCCAGTCAGCTTCCATTGTGGTTGCCGGTGGTGTGCAGCAGGTAGCGCAGCAGTGTGGACTCTGCCCAGTGGATGTCGTCGCCGGACTCGCGCGAGAGATAGGCGCAGTGGCCTCCGTGGGCAGTTTCCACTAGGGTGACGTGCGGATTGGCGAGCAGATTGGCGCGCGTCTCCGGGGTAAAGCGGATGAAGGGATCGTCGAGCGCGCGCAGGATGAAGGTGGGCACGGCGATGCGGTGAACGACGCGGGCTGCGGCGGCGCGGTAGTAGTAGTCGTCGGCGTTGCGATAGCCGCAGTAGCGCGCAATGATCTTGTCGTCAAACTCGCGTAGCGAGCGCACGGGGCCGAAGCCGTCTGCCTGGTAGATGCGGGGGAAGAGCGCGGCCTTGCGTCGATAGCGGGCCATCAGCCCGCGCAGGAAGTGCCACTCGTAGGCGCGATTGGCGGGCTCGTGCAGGGCGTCGGCGCCGGCTGCGAGATCCAGCGCCGGGCATACGGCGGCCACGGCGCACAACGGAGGTTGATTGCCCCACTCGCCGGCGAGCTTGAGCACCAGGTTGCCGCCCATGGAGTAGCCGACCAGGGCCACATGTCGCAGATGGTGCTGCGCGGCAAAGTGGCGCACCACGGCGCCCACGTCCGTTGAGAGCGCGGAGTTGTAGAGCGTGGGCGTCAGGTGGTCTGTATCGCCACAGTTGCGCATGTTCATGCGGATGACGTTGCATCCGGCAGCCCAGGCGCGGGCCGCGATGCCGCGAATGTAGCGGGAGTCCGACGAGCCCTCAAGGCCGTGCACCAGCACGAGCGTCAGGCGGTCACTGTGGCCGGGCTGCCAGCTGCAGTGGCACAGGATGCGGCTGTTGTCGGCGGGGTCCACAACAACCAGCTCTGGCGCGGACGGAACCGTGAATGCGGGCCGGGGAAGGAAGTTGCCGACGATGGTTTGCAGATGGCCGTTGCGCAGGCCTGCGCGGGGCACAAAGGCCGTAAGCCACTCAGACTGCGAGCCGGGTGCGTGTGCGATGGCTGCAATGTTCGGGGCTTGTGAAGTCACGGAAAACCGATGCGCGGGGAAAGATTGGGGACGGTAGCAAATGGGGCGGCTAGTGGGGATCGAACCCACGACATCCTGAGCCACAGTCAGGCGTTCTGCCGCTGAACTATAGCCGCCATATACCTTTACGATTGTAGCATCGAAGGAGCCGTTCGCGCCGGGTGGCAACGGAGGGTTTGCCATGAACGATTCAGATACCAGTACGCAGCCGGGTGCAAAGCGAGGGCAAGGCGCATCGGCCGTGCGGCACGCGGCCTCGGCCCGGACTGAGCGCTGGGGGCGCGGGGCGTGGATCTTCCGGGATGAGACGCTGAAGGGCCTGGAAGTGCTGCTGGATGAGGCATTTCGCATTCCGGGCACGGGGATTCGGTTTGGGCTGGATGGCATTATCGGGCTGGTGCCGGGG
>JAJYBT010000291.1 GCA_021778875.1 Acidobacteriota bacterium
GTGGGCGTTATCGGTGGTGAGCCGGGCCAGATGGGCGAGCAGCGGCGCGGTCTTGAAGGCGTAGATGCCGGAGTTGATTTCGCGGATGGATTGCTGTTGCGGCGCGAGCGCTTTTTGCTCGACGATAGCCTCCACGTCGGCAGAACCGGCAGCCTTGCGCACGATGCGTCCATAGCCGGTGGGGTTCTCTGGCGCGGCGGTGAGGATGGTCATGGCCGCCTGCTCGGCCTGATGAAAGCTCCAGACGGCCTGGATGGTCTCAGGCCGGATGAGCGGCACGTCGCCGGAGAGCACGAGGATGTTGTCGTACCCGGCGATGGCCGCCTGCGCACACTGGATGGCGTGGCCTGTGCCGCGCTGTTCCACCTGCTCCACGAAGCGCACGCCGGTGGAGGCGACGGCCTCGCGCACGTGCTCAGCCTGGTGGCCGATGACCGTGTAGATGTCCCCAGGTGGCACAATGCGGCTTGCCGCCGCGATGACGTGGCCGAGCAGCGGCTTGCCACCGATCTCATGCAGCACCTTGGGTCGGCGCGACTTGAGGCGCGTGCCCTTGCCGGCCGCCATGATGACGACGGCCAGCTTCGCGTGTCCGGGCTGAGTTGGACTTGACTGAGTGCTCACTGCATCTTCTCCATGGCAGATGCCTGCTTTGGCATGGGGATGGTGATGTCGACGGGGTGAATGGGACCCATGTTGAGCGTATCGAGGCCGGGCTTGATCTCCGGCTCGTTGCCGACGACGAGGATGGCCAGCTTGTCCGCGTGGATGTATTTTTTGGCGACGCGGTTCAGGTCGGCCACGGTGACCTTTTCCAGCGCAGCCTTGTAGGTCTCCAGGTAGTCGGCCGGGTAGCCGTAGAACTCAAGCCGAACGCGCTCGGCCAGCACCTTGCCGCGCGTGTCATAGAGGAAGAGGAACGAGTTGAGGATGTCCTCCTTGGCGCGTTTCAGCTCGTCCTCAGCAAACGGGCGGGTGGTGAGGCCGGAGATCTCAGACAGCGCTGCCTTGGTGGCGTCCACGGTGCTGGTGCTCTTGGTGAGCACAACCACGCGGAACGTGGCGGGGTGGTCGTAGGAGTAGCCATAGCCGCCGCCCACGGCGTAAGCCAGGCCGAGCTCGGTGCGCACCTTCTGGAAGAGCCGGCTGCCGAAGCCGCCGCCGAGGATGTCGTTCATCACGGCGAGAGCGGGCACGTCGGGATTGTGGCGGTCTGTGCCGAGGCCCACGATCTGCACGTTGGACTGGTTGACGTCGCTCTTGCTGATAAAGAAGACGCCGGGATTGGGATCGTGGAAGACGTCATGACGAGCAGGCAGAGGCTTGACCGTGGGCAGGCCTTCGAAGGTGGCGCGCAGCTTGGCTTCCATGGCCGCAGGGTCAAAGTCGCCGCCGATGCTGATGATGAGCTTGCCTGTCAGCGTGCGGTCATGCCATGCCTTCAGGTCGTCGAGTGTGACGGCTCCGATGGTGGCAAGCTCCGGCTGGCGCGTGTAAGGACTGTTTGCGCCATACACGAGCTTTGCGGCCTCGCGGCCGGCAATGGCGGACTCGTCATCGTTGCGCCGGACGATGCCGGTGGCCTCCTGCTGCTTGGCCAGGGCGAGCTTCTCCGCGCTGAATTTTGGATGAAAGAGCAGGTCCATGGCCAGCGCATACACCTGGTCGGAGTCGCCCTTCAACGAATCCCAGGAGAGGGCAGTGGAGTCGATGTCGCCGCCGGTCTCAATGTGTGCGGCCTTTGACTCGAGCAGGTCATCCATGGCGTCGCCGCTCATCTTCTCCGTGCCGCTGGTGCGCCACGCCTCGCCGTAGAGGTCCACGAGGCCGGTCTTGGCGGGGTCCTCATCGCGCGAACCGCCGGGAATGAGAACCGAGCCGCTGATAAAGGGCAGTTCGTGATCCTCCTGCAGGAAGATCACGATGCCGTTCTTCAGCTCAATGCGCCTGGGCTGGTGGGGTTTGAACTCGTGCAGCGGAGGAATGGGGATTTTGTCCCACGGCTTGCTCTGCTGGGCCAGCAGAGCGCCGGGAGCGAATGTGGCGGTGAGGACAGCGCCCGTGACGAGCACCATGAATATGGATGGGATGGAAGCCTTTCTCATTCGTGCGCTCCTCCGTTCTTGCTGGCGCTGGCGGCCGGGGCCTGAAAATCAATCTCGGCGCTGGTGCGGTTGGAATCCACAAAGATGCTGTTGGCCACGCGACGAATGTCGGCCTTGGTCACCTTGTCCACGCGATCGAGCTGCAGAAAGAGCTGGCGCCAGTCGCCGTAGCGTGTCTGGTACTCGGCCAGGGCGTTGGCCAGTCCCTGATTGTTTGCCAGTCCGCGCAGCAGGTCGGCGCGGGCGCGGGTCTTGTACATGGCCAGTTCCTCGTCGCTCACGTCGGTGGTCTTCAGCTTGTCGATCTCCTTGTGAATGGCCGCGCGCATCTCCGCCGGCGTGTGGCCGGGCAGCGGCACGGCATAAAAGGCGAAGAGGCTGGGGTACTTGTCGCCGGGGAACGGGCTGAAGCCTTCGGCCTCCGCAGCGATCTGCTGGTCGCGCACCAGGCTGCGATAGAGCCGCGAGACGCGGCCGTTCGACATGATGTCCTGAATGGCGTCGAACACGGCGTCATCGGGGTTGCGATAGCTGGGGCGATGATAGCCCTCGATGTAGAAGGGCTGCGTGGCCTCGCGAATGACGACGGACTTCTCGGCAAACTGCTTGGGCTCGACGGTGGTCATCTCCTCGGGCTTGGGGCCGGCGGGCACTTTGCTGAAGTACTGCTCCAGCATGGGCAGAATCTGCTGCGCCTTGACGTCGCCCACCACGGAGACGACGATGTTGGAGCCCGTGTAGTACTTCCTGTGGAAGTCCATGGCCTCTGTCGCGGTAATCTGGCTTACCTCGCTGGGCCAGCCAATGCCGCTGCGGCCGTAGTTGTGGGCCACGTAGGCTGTTGCGAGGAACTGCTCCACCAGGCGACCGATGGGGTTGGAGTCCGTGCGCATGCGGCGCTCTTCCAGCACCACGTCGCGCTCCTTGTAGAACTCGCGGGGAACCACATCGGAAAGGCGGCCGCTCTCAAGCCACGCCCACAGCTCCAGGCGATTCTCTGGCATCGACCAGTAGTACATGGTGCTGTCGAGACCGGTCTGCGCGTTCAACCCGGTGGCTCCGTTGCGCTCGGCCACCTCAGTGAACTGGTTGGGGACGACGTACTTGTGGGCGTTGGCCTGCGCATCCATAAAGGCTTTGTGCAGCTCGGCAAGCTTTTGCGGATCGCGGCCGACGGGCTTGAGATATTCGGCCTCGTAGGCGTTGTTGGCGGCTTCCACCTTGGCCAGGGCCACCTTCTCATCCGCGTAGTCGTTGGTGCCGATCTGGCTGGTGCCCTTGAAGGCCAGGTGCTCAAACATGTGGGCCAGCCCGCTCTCGCCTGAGGGGTCGTCTACATCTCCGGCGTCCACGAACGTTGTGTAGCTGAAGACCGGCGCTTCCGGCCGCTCGCAGATGATCAGCGTAAGCCCGTTGGGCAGGACCTTGGTGGTGATCCTCTGCTCAAAACTCTTCAGGTCCTGGGCCAGCGCATACTGGCAGGCCAGGGCGGCCAGCATCAGGGCCAAAAAGCATTTCCAGGACCAGGGAAAGAATCTGCTCTGCATCGGTGCTCCTTGGTGCGAAGCGCAGACCCGCTGCCCCGCACTCTTCCAAGCTAGTTTGCCGGAGTGGGGGCGTCAAACTGATGGGCCGCGCAAGGGCAACGGCGCGGGGCGCTGGCGGAAACCGGAACGGGGCCGGCGAAGTAGGGCGGCTGGGGTGGATTGCCCTATACTGATGACTGCGTCTCGAATGGTTTGCTGCCTGCCGGACGTCAGATTTCCGGAGGTTTTCCTTGGCTTCGCAAAAAGGTGCAACATCGGCAAATCGCCCGCGGATTCGCTCCACCACCGTGATATGTGTGCGTCGCAACGACCAGGTGGTGATGGCTGCGGACGGCCAGGTAACCCTGGGTGACCATGTGCTGAAGCACTCGGCCAAAAAGATCCGTCGGCTTTATCAGGACAAGATTCTTGCCGGGTTTGCCGGCTCGACGGCGGATGCGTTCTCGCTGTTCGCGCGGTTTGAGAGCAAGCTGGAACAGTATGCGGGCAACCTGAACCGCGCCGCCGTGGAACTGGCGAAGGACTGGCGGACAGACAAGATGCTGCGCAACCTGGAGGCGCTGCTGGTGGTGGCCGATCAGGCGCAGACCTTCCTGATCTCCGGTTCGGGAGACGTGATCGATCCGGACGAGCAGATTGCCGCCATCGGCAGCGGGGGAAGCTACGCGACGGCCGCGGCGCGCGCGCTGATGGAGAACACCAACCTGACCGCACGCGAGATTGCAGAGAAGGCGATGAAGATCGCCGGCGATATCTGCATCTACACGAATGACCACGTGACGATTGAGGAGTTGAAGGGCTAGCGGACTTCGTCTGCCCGTTTCGATTATGGCCATCTACCTGCCCGCATCCGCTGAAGAACAGGAACTCGCGCTGGACGAGTTGACGCCGCGCGAGATTGTCGCCGAACTGGACAAGCATGTGGTGGGCCAGCGCGCCGCCAAGCGCGCCGTGGCCATTGCGCTGCGCAACCGCCAGCGCCGCCAGAAGCTTCCGCCCGACCTGGCCGAAGACATCATGCCCAAGAACATCATCATGATTGGGCCGACGGGCGTGGGCAAGACGGAGATTGCGCGCAGGCTGGCCAAGCTGACCAACTCGCCTTTTCTAAAGGTGGAGGCCTCGAAGTTTACTGAGGTGGGCTACGTGGGCCGCGACGTGGAGTCGATGATTCGCGACCTGGTGGAGATAGCCATCGACATGGTGCGCGAGGAGCGGCTGGAGGAAGTGGAAGACCGCGCGGAGATGAACGCCGAAGAGCGCCTGCTGGATGTGCTGCTGCCTCCTCCGCCGGCGACGCCCGCACAGGAGGGACAACTGACGCTGCCGGGCGCGGAGAGCCATCAGCGCTCGCGCGAGAAGCTGCGCCAGCAGTTCCGCGAGGGCAAGCTCGACGACCGCATGGTCGAGCTGGATGTGCGTGAGCGCGGGTTTCCGCAGTTCGGCATCATCAGC
>JAJYBT010000292.1 GCA_021778875.1 Acidobacteriota bacterium
TTTTTTTCCATAGCCCGCTGGCGGAGCACTCGCTGAGATCCCTTTGGAAATCTTCAAGTTGTGACCCGAGCGAACCCATCGCCCGGCGCAACCTCCCTCACCAGTGCAGGCTCTCAAAAAATGAAGGGACACGAATGCGTTTCAACTTTTCGCTGTTTGCCGGGCCGGTGATTGCCTCGATCGTGCTTTTGGGTCTTCCCATTCATCTTCATGCGCAGCCGCAGCCTGACGGCGCCGTCCTGGCCGCCGTCGAGCTGCCTGACGCTCCTCAACCCCAGTCGTCCACACCCCCGCAATCGCAGCCCGATGCAAGCTCCTCCGCTCAACCCCAAAAACCGGATGCAACAAGCCCCTCCACCCAAGCCCAGCAGCCCGATGCAAGCTCCTCCACGCAGCCCCGGCAGCCCGCGCAGAGCGCTCCCGTACACACCCCTCCGCCGCAGCCCAAGCGCATTCTCGGCATGATGCCCAACTATCGCGCCGTCAGCGCCGGCGTCATTCCGCCTCCGCCCACCGCGCGCGAGGCCTTTGGAATCGCCACTGAGAATAGCTTCGATTACTCGGCCTTCGTCTTCGTCGGCATCACCTCTCTGCTGGCCGAAGGCGACGAGGCCCACCCCGAGCTGGGCCAGGGCATCAGAGGCTTCTGGCGCTACTCCTGGCGCGGCTTTCTCGATAAAACCGATGGCAACTACTGGGTCGATTGGGCCATGCCCACTGTCCTGCACGAGGACGAACGCTACTTCGCCAAAGGCGAGGGGGGCATCTGGAATCGCGGCATTTACTCCGCCTCCCGCGTCCTCATCACGCCCAACTACCACGGCAAAAACACCTTCAACACCGCTGAAATCGTGGGCCGTGGCGCCTCCGAGGCGATCTCCCTCACCTACTATCCGAGCCAGGACCAGAACGTCGCCAGCTTCATGCAGAAATACGCTTATGCCGTCGGGCGTGATGCGCTCACCAATGTCTTCCGTGAGTTCTGGCCCGACGTGGCCGCGCATTTCTCTCACCGCCACCGTCATTGATCTCCCCGCGGCGGCGCAGATCACCGCCTCGCTCGCCGCGAAAAAAATATCTCCTCTGCCTTGCCGATCATTACCCGCATCCGGCGCACAATAGACTCATTGCGCCGCAAGCGGAATCAGCTGCCTTTCAGCCCTGCCGCGGCCACATGCGCCGGCATCTCCTCAAGCCACCGTCCATCGGCTGGTGCGTGTCGTCAGGTGCCTCGGGTAGCGCCCGGGCCACCCGGCCGCACGCGCTAACCCCTTTGCCGTCTATATTCTGGCCACAAGTTGCTGAAAGCGGAGATCTTAGCGCATTTGCCTCTCCGCATGCTGCTGAATCTAATTAACTTATTTGCAGGATCTACCCGAATATTTTTTTCGGGGCTTGCCCCCTGCCCGCAAGGCAAAAACACAGCGTTTAGGCCCGGAAACACACCGATTTTGCTCCTTTTGCACTGCTTCCGGTGCAGATTGCCTCTTCGACACCGCCGGATCGCGTCCCCAAACCGCTCCCATCCTTCCACGGCGTCAGCGCCTCGATCACCCGCGCCATCCGCCACACTCCGCTAACCTTTCTGCGGTATCATTCCTGCGACGGAAAATCCCTGCTCGGACCTTTGGCCTGGCCATGGCCCGGGCTGATGAGGTTCGAAGCAAATCATGGACAACTCCGCGCTTTTCACCTTTCTTCTCATCGTTCTCGCCATCTTTGCTCTCTTCGTGCTCGTCACTGTGCTCAAAACCCTTTACACCGTGCGCACCTACACGGCCGGCATCGTTGAGCGCTTCGGCAAGTTCAACCGCATCGCCCGCCCCGGCCTCCAATTCCTTTTGCCTTACTGCGAAACCGTGCGCTTCATTGATCTCCAGGTCCGCCAGGCCACCGTGAACGTCGAGACCAAGACCAAGGACAACGTCTTTGTCACCATTCCCGTCTCCGTGCAATACCAGGTCGTCGAGGACAAGGTCTTTGACGCCTACTACAAGCTCAGCGATCCCCAGCGCCAGATTGAGAGCTACGTCTTCAACTCCATCCTTGGCCACGTGCCCACCCTCACCCTCGATGAGGCCTTCGAGCAGCAGCAGCAGATCTCCGCCGCCGTCAAAAAAGACCTCGACGATGTCATGGACACCTTCGGCTACAACATCCTCCGCGCCCTCGTCACCGACATCGTGCCCGACGCCAAGGTCAAGGCTGCCATGAACGACATCAACGCCGCGCAGCGCGAGCAGATCGCCGCCCAGGCTCGCGGCGAAGCCGACAAGATCCTCAAGGTCAAGCAGGCCGAAGCCGAAGCCGAGTCAAAAGCCCTCCAGGGCGACGGCGTCGCCCGCCAGCGCCAGGCCATCATCAAGGGTCTTCAGGCTTCCGTCGAGCAGTTCAAGCAGGCCGTCGACGGCTCCACCGCGCAGGACGTCATGGCCATGGTGCTCATGACGCAGTATTTCGATACCATGCGCGAAGTCGGCGTCAGCGGCAAGTCGGCCACTCTCTTCCTGCCCAGCTCGCCCGGCGCGGTCAACGACCTCATGACCCAGATCATGGCCGGCTTTCAGGCCGTAAAACCGCAATGACCCGGAGCCTCGCCCCGGGTCCGTCGAGCCGGAAAATCGGCAGCTCCCTCAACGCGCCGCCGGGGCGGCGTGGGGCGCCATAACGATCCCCTGGATCCAGGCGTCGCAGCTCACGCAAACCTTCTCGTTCCGGCTCGCATTGGTATAGAGCAGCGCCGCTGCTGCCCACAGCACGGCAATCAACGCTTTACGCTTCATCGCTCCCGGCCTCTCGCCTGTACGATCATTTGACGCTCTTCGCATGCCGGCGTCACATATGCCCGCCGACGCGATTACTTCCGCGCGCTCTGCTCTTCGAACTCCTCGTTCAGCCACTCGCTGAACGCCGCGAACTCCTCGTCGCGCCCCAGAAAGTCCCGTACCAGCACGCGCCCCGGCTTCGATCCGCCCTGTTCGAGCACCGCCTTGCGGTAGCGTTCGCCGGCTGCGCAGCCCAGCAGGTTCGCCGGCTCAAACTGCGCAAAGAAATCCAGCGCAATCACCTTGTCGAACATATACGTATAGTAGTTCGAAGAGTAGCCCGTCAGGTGTCCGAAGCTCGCATACATCTTGTTGCCGTCCCGCCAGGTCCACGGCTGGAACCTCGTGTACAGCTCGCGCGTCATCGTGTCCGGATCGATCTTCGCCGCGTCCCGGTCGTGCAGGTCCAGTGAGAGTGTTGTGTAGTAGAGCTGCGTCCTCACCCAGTCCGCGCGGCCAAACGCTCCCGCGCGCTTCATGCTGCGGATCAGCTCCGCGGGCAGTACCTCGTCCGTCTCGTAATGTCTGGCAAAAGCCTGCAGCAATCCCTCGTCGCGGAAGAACTCCTCCAGCATCTGCGACGGCACTTCGATAAAATCCCCCTCCGTCGCAAATCCCGATAGCCCCACCCACTCCGTGTGTCCGCCCAGCAGCGCGTGCATCAGATGCCCGAACTCGTGGAAAAACGTGACCACGTCGGAGTACTGCAGCAGCCCTGGATCGCTCTCCTCCGCCGCGGGAAAGTTGCAGATCAACGCCGCTTCGGGCAGCGCCCGTCCCCGCGCGCCCGTCACCACCGGCGCCGCTGAAAACCACTTGTTCTTGCCCTCCCGCGGATGCATGTCCAGGTAAAACCGGCCCACAAGCTGCCCGCCCTCGAACACCTCGTGCACCGTGACCGCCTCGTGCCACGCCTGCGCCTGCGCGGGCCGGAACTCGACCTTGAAGAGTTTCGCCGCCGTCTCCAGCACGCCCGCCTGCACGCGCTCGTAGGGGAAATACGGCCGCACCGACTGTGAGTCGAACGCGAATCGGGCCCGCCGGAACTGCTCGTGCCAGTAGCCGCGGCTCGTGATGTCGATCGCCTCAAGCTCCGGCTGCCGCGTCTGCGCGAACGCGAGCACCTGCGCATGTTCTTGTTGCGCACCCTCCCGGCTCGCCTCCTCCAGCCGGCCCAGAAAAGCGCGCACCTTGGCCGCTGACTCCATCATCTGGTCTGCGGTCGCCAGATCGGCCCAGCTCCTGAACCCCAGCACGCTCGCAATCTCCTGCCGCGTCGCCAGCAGGTCCAGCAGGATCTGCCGGTTCTCCGGATACGCGCGCGTGTTGTAGGCCGCAAACATGCGCTCCCGCAGCGCCGCGCTCGCGGCAAATGTCATCACCGGCATCATCTCCGGCGGGTCGGTTGAAAGCGTCACCGTCTCCGTGCCGTCCTCGCCCTTCTGCGCGGGGTGTCGGGCAATGTAATCGGCCGGCAGACCTTCCAGCTCCGCGGGCGTTGCTGAAATCGTCTTTCCGCCCTCCTGGATGTTGCGGCTGAACGTCAGGGACAGCTCGGTCGCCTTTTCGTGCAGCTCCTGCAGCCGCTGGCGTGTGGCTGTGTCCTTGTCCACGCCGGACAGCCGGTAGCCCAGCAGCGTCCGCTCCACGTAGTGCCGCGTCGCCGCGCTTGCGCCCTCCAGTTGCATGGCCGCCAGCGCGTCGTACACCGCCCGATTCAGGCTCAGCGCGCTCCCCGCCATGCCCACCCGCTGCGCTTCCATCTGCGCCTGGTCGCGGACCGCCTTGTCCGCCGCCACTGAGTTCAGGATTCCGGCCTGCGCCCCGGCCAGATTCAGTTGCTCGATCGCCGCATCGTAGTGCCGCAGCGTGTTGCCCGGCGTCCGTTCGCCTTTCACCGCCAGCAGCGCCGACAGTGCGGCCTCGTGCGCGGCCAGACGCTCGCTCACCCAGCTCGTCAGGGCCGCGGCCGACACCGCGCCGCCCGCCTCCCAGACGTGAATCGATTGCGTTGTCCCGCCCGTGGGGATTTCAGTTGGCATTGCCCGCAGATCCTCCGAAACTCTAGGTTAACAAGCCCGTTCGGAGGGCCGTGTCTTACGGTTCCGCGCCCGCATTCACCGCCGGCGGCAGCGCCAGAAACTCCTCCGGCTTCAGCGCGCGCGGCGTGAACCGTGCCTCAAAGATCGCGCCCTTGAAGTAATCCCGCCGATTGATCCGCGTCCCGATCGACGAGTGCCCCTGGCCCTGCGGCGTCAGATGCAGTG
>JAJYBT010000293.1 GCA_021778875.1 Acidobacteriota bacterium
TCTAGAGGGCGAACCCTCCAGCGTCTTCTTGGCCTCGGCCAGGGCAGCCTCCACGTCCGTCTTCTCCGCGCCCTGCACCTTTTCGCCAGACTCCTTCAGCATCTTCTCGATGTTGTAGACCATGCTGTCCAGCGAGTTGCGGGCCTCGATCTCCTCGCGCTTGGCCTTGTCCTCGGCGGCGTGGCTCTCGGCGTCCTTGGCCATGCGCTCCACCTCTTCCTTGCTCAGCCCCGAGCTGGAGGTGATCGTGATGCGCGTGTCCTTGCCCGTCGCGTTGTCCTTCGCCGTCACATTCAGAATGCCGTTCGCGTCGATATCGAACGTCACCTCGATCTGCGGCACGCCGCGCGGCGCCGGAGGAATCCCCGCCAGCTTGAACTTGCCCAGCGTGCGGTTCTGCCCCGCCATCGGGCGCTCGCCCTGCAGCACGTGAACCTCAACCTCGGTCTGGTTATCGGCTGCGGTCGAGAATGTCTCCGTCTTCTTCGTCGGAATCGTCGTGTTGCGCGGAATCATCGGCGTCGCTACTCCGCCCAGCGTCTCAATCGACAGGGTCAGCGGCGTCACGTCCAGCAGCAGCAGATCCTTCACCTCGCCGGCCAGCACGCCAGCCTGCACCGCCGCGCCCACGGCCACCACCTCGTCCGGGTTCACGCCGCGATGCGGCTCCTTGCCGAACAGCTCCTTTACCAGCTCCTGAATCTTGGGCATGCGCGTCTGGCCGCCCACCAGCACCACCTCATCGATGTCGCTGGTTGAAACGCCCGCATCCGCCATCGCCTTCTTGCACGGCTCCAGCGAGCGCGCCAGCAGGTCCGCCACCATCTGCTCCAGCTTGGCGCGGGTCAGCTTGCGAACCAGGTGCTTCGGTCCCGTCGCATCCGCCGTGATAAACGGCAGGTTGATCTCCGTCTCCAGCGTGGTCGAAAGCTCGATCTTGGCCTTTTCCGCCGCGTCCTTCAGGCGCTGCAGAGCCATCTCGTTGCCCTTCGAGCTCAGGTCCAGCCCCTCTTCCTGCTTGAACTCGGCAATCAGCCAGTCCACGATGCGCTGGTCCAGGTTGTCGCCGCCCAGGTGCGTGTCGCCGTTGGTCGACTTCACCTCGATCACGCCCTCGCCCACTTCCAGAATCGAAATGTCGAACGTGCCGCCGCCAAAGTCGTACACGGCGATCGTCTCGTCCTTCTTCTTGTCCAGGCCATAGGCCAGCGCGGCCGCCGTCGGCTCGTTCACAATGCGCTTCACGTCCAGACCGGCAATCTTGCCCGCATCCTTCGTCGCCTGGCGCTGCGCGTCGTTAAAGTACGCCGGCACGGTGATCACAGCCTCCGTCACCGTCTCGCCCAGATACGCCTCGGCGCTCTTCTTCAGCTTCTGCAGAATCATGGCTGAGACCTCGGGCGGCGTATATTCCTTGCCCTGGGCCATAACGGCCACATGGTCGCCCTGCTGCGTCACCTTGTAGGGCACCATCTTCATCTCGTCGTTCACTTCATTGAACCGGCGGCCCATAAAGCGCTTGATCGAGAAGATCGTGTTCTCGGGGTTCGTGATCGCCTGGCGCTTCGCCACCTGCCCCACCAGCCGCTCGCCGCTCTTGGAAAAGCCGACAATCGAAGGCGTGGTGCGCGCACCCTCTTCATTTGCAATCACTTTGGGCTCGCCACCCTCCAGCACGGCTACGCATGAGTTGGTGGTGCCGAGGTCAATTCCAATAATCTTTGCCATGTTTGGTTCCCTGCCTGTAGAAGTTGCTGACGGTATTAGGATGCATGATTGAGTGAATTAGTGTCAACTTTTATTGATAATTTCCCCCTAAACCATCCCGCCTCGAATTACCCCCTCCTGCTCCCGGTCACACCCCGCCTCCGGCCCAATCAGTTAATCTCATCTGGTCCGGCCACCATGACCTCCGCTCAGGCCCAAGCTCGCTACCCCCTCACTCAGGGCGTAAACCCTTGGCTCGTCACCGTCTCCGTCATGCTGCCCACCTTCATGGAGGTGCTCGACACGGCCATCGCCTCGGTCGCCCTGCCCTACATCGCCGGCAGCCTTTCGGCCACCAACTCTGAGGCCACCTGGGTCCTGACCAGCTATCTGGTCGCCAACGCCGTCATCCTGCCCGCCTCCAACTGGTTCGCCCGGCGCTTCGGTCGCAAGCGCTTCCTGCTCACCTGCGTGGTCATCTTTACGATTGCCTCGTTCTTCTGCGGAGCGGCCCCGTCCCTCTCCGTCATCCTCCTCGCCCGCATCCTGCAGGGGGCGGGCGGCGGAGCGCTGCAACCCCTCTCCCAGTCCATCCTGCTCGAAAGCTTCCCCCCGGCCGAGCGTTCTCTCTCCATGGCTGCCTACGGCCTCGGCATCGTCGTTGCGCCGGTCCTGGGCCCCACGCTGGGCGGATGGCTTACTGACACCTTCAGCTGGCGCTACGCCTTCTACATCAACATCCCCGTCGGCATCCTCGCCGTGCTGCTCATCGCTCGCTTCGTCCATGACCCGCCTTACATCCGCCACGCCAAAGTCGGCGCCTTCGACAACATCGGCTTCGGTCTGCTCATCGTCTGGACCGGCTGCCTGCAGGTCGTCCTCGACAAGGGGCAGGAGGACGACTGGTTCAGCGCCCTCTGGGTACGATGGGCCGTGGCCGCCCTCATCCTTGCCCTCATCGGCTGGATCTGGCGCTCCTGGAGCAATCCCCGCGGCCTCGTCGACCTGCATGTCCTCAAGAACCGCAACTTCCGCACCGGCTGCTTCCTGATTGCACTCTTGGGCATGTGCATCTACATCACCATCACCATCCTGCCGCTCTACTACCAGGAGGTGCTCGGCTATACAGCCTTCACTGCCGGCCTCGTCGTCGGCCCGCGCGGCATCGGCTCCATCATCGGCTCGCCGGTCATCGGTATCCTCGGCTCGCGCCTCGACAACCGCAAGCTGCTCTCTGCCGGATTCATCGGCTTCGGCCTCTGCGCGCTCTTCTTCGGCACGGTGAATCTGGAGATCGGCCCTTACACCCTGCTGCTGCCCATCACCCTTACCGGCTTTGCGCTCAGCTTCGTCTTTGTGCCGCTGGCCACCATGACCACGTCCACCCTCAGTCGCGAAGAGATGGGAAACGCCACCGGCCTCTTCAACATGCTGCGCAACATCGGCGGCTCGGTCGGCATTGCCATGGCCACCACCGCGCTCATCCGGCGCGCGGCCCTGCACCAGACCAACCTCGGCGCCAACCTCCCGCCCTCCAGCGCCATCCTGCAGCAGAAGTCCGCTGCCATGGCCGCTTATCTCGGCCGCCACCTGGGATACGCGCAAGGCCGCCCCGGCGCGCTCGGCACCCTATATCGCCTGCTCGGCCAGCAATCCGCCTTGCTTGCCTATGTCGATGTCTTTCGTTGGACTGCGCTATTGGCTTTCTTCTGTGCCGCCGCCGTCTGGCTCTTCCGCAAACCGCCACGGCACTCGGCGCCGCCGCCCGGCGCGCACTAGGGTTGGATCGCATCCTGAATTGAAAGCGGGAAGAAACGCTTCTTTTGCTCGTCGTACTCTTCGATATGCCCTGTAAGAATGTCGTAGTACCAGCCGTGCAACTCAAGCCGCCCCTCGGCAGTGGCCCGGACTACAGCCGGCTGCGCGTGCAGATTCATCAGTTGCGCCACCACGTTGCCGCGAATCAGCGAGGCCAGTTCCGCGCTGTCGCCATCTGCCGGGTTCAGCGGCTGCCGATACCCAAACGCGGCCTCCACGTGCTGCAGCCAGCGGCTCGCCTTGGGCAGATTTTCCAGCCCCGTCTTGTTCAGCGCCGCCTTCATCGCTCCGCAGTCCGAGTGCCCGCACAGAATCGCGTGCCGTATCTGTAGCACCTCCACCGCATACTCAATGGTGGCCGTACAGCCGTCCACATCATCAATCGCAATCGGCACCACATTGCCCGCATTGCGCGTAATAAACAGATCGCCCGGGCCGGTGCTCAGAAAAAGATCCGGCAGCACGCGCGAATCGGAGCAGGTAATCACCAGCCAGCGCGGAGTTTGCTGTTCCGCCAGCAAATGAAACTGGTTCTTTCGTTCGGGAAATATATCCTCGAGAAAGTGCCTGTGGCCTTCAATCAGTCGTTGCATCGCGCTGTCTTTCCACCACGGAAACTCGGTTCAGTTCCAGGATTGTCTCTTTCGTTCGATGAAATGCGATCTACTTCCCCACGCGCTCCTGTCTGTTCCCCAGCACAAAGCCGATAAGGCCCTGTACCGCGCAGTGTTCTTCCACCGGATGGCGCAGGCGCAGATTCTGGTTCACCTCATAGCGGTTCCTGCGGCCCTCGCGCTCAATCGTTAAATAGCCGCCATCTGCCAGATCCTCAATAATGCGCTGCACAGCTCGCTCCGTAATGCCCACGCGGACAGCCAGGTCGCGCATACGCACCTCGGGGTCCTCGGCAATGCACAAAAGCACGTGCGAGTGGTTGGTCAGAAAGGTCCACGTACCTGCAGAAGAAATTCTTTCCATGGTCAGAAAATACGACTTGCAATATACGACATATTTGTCGTACATTCATCTTCGTAAGAGTTGAGCAAATTCTACCACCGCGAAAGGACTTCGATGCCTGCAATTCTGGACGCCCAATCCCCCGCATCCGCGCCGCAAATCCAACCACACACTGGAGTCCGCATCCCCATCACCGTTGCACATGGCGACGGCATCGGACCGGAAATCATGCATGCCACGCTCAGCATCCTAGATGCTGCCGGCGCGCCGCTCAGCTACGAACCCATCGAGCTGGGGGAAGCCGTATACCTGCGCGGCATAACCGCCGGCATTGAGCCTGAGGCATGGGACACCCTGCGCCGCAACCGCGTGCTGCTCAAGGCGCCCATCACCACGCCGCAGGGTGGCGGATACAAGTCCCTGAACGTAACGCTGCGCAAGGCGCTCGGTCTGTATGCCAACGTCCGGCCGGCCGCTGCCTACGCGCCCTTTGTGCATACGCGCCATCCCAAGATGGGCGTGGTGATTGTCCGCGAGAATGAAGAGGATCTTTACGGCGGCATCGAACACCAGCAAACGGACGAGGTCGTGCAGTGCCTCAAGC
>JAJYBT010000294.1 GCA_021778875.1 Acidobacteriota bacterium
CCACAACTGGCGCTGGCGCAGCACGTAGCTGTTTGACTGGTTGTTGTTGGAGGTGATGCCGGTGCCCAGCCAGTCCATTTCGTAGTAGGCGGTCATGGTCATCTTGTCGAGCTTTCCGATGGCCTTGAGGGCCAGGCGCGACTGACGGCCGGAACCCTGGAACTCAGTCAGTTGAGCGTAGTCGGAGTTCTGCAGCGGAACGCCCGTGAACGGGGTGTTCAGGCCGCCGCCCACCGCGCCCTGACGCCACACAGTTTCGGCCGCGATGAAGCTGCCCGTGGGCGAGAGCGTGATGCCTTTGAATTGAATGGCATCAGGATGCGCGATGGACTTCTTGATCTCAGCGGTTTCGTCGGAGATGGTGGTGGCGAGCGAAGCCGAGTTGCCCTTCAGGTCGCTCACGGTGGACTGCAGAGTGGAGACCGCCGCCGTGTTCTCGGTGGTTGCCTGTTGCTGCGCGCTGGCTGCGGCCTCGGCCCTGGCCGCGGCAGTCTGCGCATCGGCAGCAGTCTGCTGGGCCTGCTTCAACTGCGCGTCTTTTGCGGCCAGGTCGGACTTCAGGCTGTCGATCTGGTTCTCCAGGTCACGACGCAGCGCCTCGATCTGATCTTCCACGGAGGGCGTGGCCGGCTTGGCAGCTTTTCTGGCCGGTTCGCTCTTCTTTGCCGGCGCAGGCGGGGCTCCGGCATAAGCAGATGAGCCGACAAGAGTGGCTGCCAGAATCGCAGCGGCAGCAGTGTTGAGTCTGAAGTTCATTGGACCTCTCATTTTCCTTTCAAATGGTCTTGATTTGTGGCTGCGCCCGGTAGTGTCTTGAGCGCTTCTTCTCCCGCATTTCTTTCATCGCGGGCACGCGTGCAAGCGGCCCTGAAGTTGGAAGGCGGGATGAACCTGTACGGCCTTGAAAGGCAGCAATGCAGAAGCTGGACTTTGCGTGACCGTTTCTGTCTCAAAGACTCGCAGAGTTTGATGAATATATGACTAATTCACGCATTTTTAACACTTACAACGAGGTATAGAACGCGCGGTGGATTGTGAATGGAATGTTAATTCACATCCCATTCACAATCGGGCAGGTTTGGAGCGGGTAGAATTCGCGGGGCCCGCGGCGGAACGCGCGGGCGTGGATAAGTGACTTATAGAATGGCTATCTGCTCATACTTCCGGCGCTGAGCAGGTTGGCCAGCAATCGATAAGATCCCGGCACTAACTCAGGCAACTGGCGATAGAGCGCGTAAGCGACATAGATATAAGTACCCTTGCCGGGATGCGCAACCAGAAGTCCGCCACGTTGTGGGTCCTGGCCGGCGTCGGCGGTCTCAGTGAGCGCGGTGTAGCCGGAATCCCAGGAGTCGAGGAAGGAGTGGCCGCGCTCTTCGACCCAGCCGTCGAAGTCGGCGGCGGTGATGGCGTTGGGCGAGGCGAGCAGGGGATTGGATGGAGTCAGGAGCTTGACCGGCGTTTGCTCATCCACCACGCGCTCGGGCATCCGGTCGCCCATGGAGAGCGGCAGCGGAGCGGGGAAGTTGGCGCTTTGATACTGCACGATGAGCGTTCCGCCGTTGCGCACGAACTCATCGAGGCGCGGCTGCGCTGCGGTTAGCTCGGGGCGCACGGAGTAAGCGCGGATGCCGATGACGATGACGTTCCACGCGGAGAGGTCGGCGGACTTCAGCTCTGGCGCAGAGAGCAAATGTGGCACGACACCCATGCCCTCGATGGCCTCGGGGACGAGGTCGCCGGTGCCCATGACGTAGCCGATGCGCAGGCCGGGCGCGAGCTTCACGTCCACTTTGCGCGTTTGCAATTCGGCGGGCTTGTATTGGTTGTAGGGGCGCAGTCCGGCATAGCCGACGCTTTGCCAGCCTGTTTGATACGCGCGCCCGGCGGAGTGGGCGACGGCCTGGATGGAATAGGCTCCCGCTTTGACGGCGGCGGGGGTGACGGAAAAGACGATGGGATCAGTGTCGCCGGCGCTGGAGCGCTGGAACTGCGCCTCGGCCGGGACTGCGCGCCAGCCCTCGGGCAATTTGAGCTGGACTGTGCCCTGGGCCGCGCCCTGCGTGTGGACCGTGACGCGCACGGGCAGCGCGCTGCCATCGAGGGGCAGGATGCGCGCCTCGGGCTCGATGCGCACACCGATTGCGGGCGTGACGACAAGCGGCTCGTAAATGCCGCCGGGGCCGGTGACGCGCTCAAGTGTCTGGACGACCTGGCCAATGCGGATGGGCAGGCCGTTGAAGCTGAACTGTGCCCAGGCGGCGAGTGGGTACGGCGCAAAGGAGCGCCCGCGCCATGCGGGGTTGGAAATGTCGTAATAAGGCTGTTCGATCGAAGGCCGGGTGAAATAGGGCGCGGTGGGCTCGGCATTGTCCGGGACGCGCACCTGAAAGATGGGATCGGCAGTGGGCGCGGCGGGATCCATTGCGCCGGTGGAGAGATCGCTCTTCCAGGGGTTGCCGCTCTGGCTTTCGAGCCAGATTTTTTCAATCCGCGTTGCCGTGGTGGCTTGCGCGGCGTGGACGCGCACGCGGAAATCTTCTCCGGGCGAGACGCTGCGCGGAGTTTCATCGGCGGAGTTGCCGCGGAAGCCGTTGTTCTGCGCACGCGATTCGCTGGTTCTGAAGGCAATCATGTCCAGGCCCAGCAGATCGGCCAGCGCGGATTGGAACTGCGCAATTTTTGCATCGAGTTCGAAGAGCAGGCTGGCGCGCGCCTGCGTTTCAAGGCTGCTGCCCTCGACCTTTGCGCGGAGATCGAGTGTCTGGCGGTAGATGGGCTCGAGTATCTCGGCAACCGCTATTCCGGTCTGGCCATTGCGTCTGGAATTGAACTGCTTCATCGCGGTGTTGATGTGGCGCAGGCCAGTTGAGAGCCACTCGGGCGGGTTGCCGGGAACGAGGAAGGCGAGGCCGGCGATGCTGGTGTCAATGTTGACCTGCGCGTTGTGGAAGAGGCTGGTCCCGGTCTCCTGCGCTCCGGCTGGGCTGGTTCTGGCGGCGGGCGCTACGGCCCAGAGGTGATAGCGCGAATTGCCGGGCCCGCTGAGCGAGGGATTGGCGCCGCCGTTCTGCGACTTCTGCATGCCCCAGCCCTCGCGGGCAATCTGCGTGTAGCTGCGGCCGAGAACTGTGTCCCATTCGCCTACGGGAATGGTGACGTCCGCTGAGGGCGCGCCGGTAGTCCACTGGCCGGTGACGTAGTTATGGAATCGCGCGGGCGCCCACTTGCCGGTGGCGTAGTCGAACATGCCCTTCTGGGTGATGGGCGCGAAGGGAACCATGGAGTAGACGGCGAGCGGCTGCCAGGGCTGCAGGCCGTCCTTGAGCTGATCGGGAAACACGTTGGGGTCTGCGGCGGCCTTGAAGACTTCCTGCGAGATTTCACCGGAGACCTGGTGCTGTCCGTGCCCGTCGGTGACGCCGCCTGAGAAGGTGGCCACGATGACCTGCGGGCGCTCGCGGCGCACGGCCAGCACGGCATCGTAGAGCACGCGGTCATGGCCCCAGCGGGCAAAGGATTCCTCCTGCGTTTTCGAGAAGCCGAAGTCGGCCTCAGTGCCCCAGAGCTGGTGGACGCCGTAGTATTCGCCGGACTTGAGGAGTTCGTTGGTGCGGATGAGGCCGAGGGCGTCATAAGTGTCTGCGGACATGGCGTTCTGGCCGCCCTCGCCGCGGGTGAGCGTGAAGAGCGTGGCGCGCACGCCGAGACCGCGACTGAGATAAGTAAGCAGCGCGCCGTCTTCGTCGTCGGGATGGGCGACGATCATCATCACGCTGGCGGTGGTGCCGAGGCGCTTGAGCGTCTGCTCCAATGCGGCCTGGCCGCGGTCCTCGGGCAAGGGCAGCGCGATGGAGGTGGGCTCGGCTGCGGAGAGCGGCGCGGGCTGCTGCGCCTGAAGAAAAGGGCTTAAGGCTGCCACGATGAGGCCCGCGAGGGCCGCCGATACTGCTGCGTTGTGAACTCTCTCGGCAAGAAACATAGATGTGGCCAGTGTACAATCCGGGGAGCACGCCGACCTCATGAATCCATCCTCATCGACCGTCGAAAACACGGACCATCTCGAGCGGCGCATCGGATTGCGCTCGGCGGTTGCGCTGAACATGCTGGAGATGATCGGCGTGGGCCCGTTTATCACGCTGCCGCTGGTGATTGCGGCGGCGGGCTACCGGCTCTCAATGTGGGCGTGGCTGCTGGGCGCGGCGATTGCCGTGGCCGATGGGCTGGTGTGGGCGGAGCTGGGCGCGGCGTTTCCGCGCGCGGGCGGATCGTATGCATTTCTGCATGAGATCTACGGGCCAAAGCGCGCGGGGAACTGGCTGAGTTTTCTGTTTGTGTGGCAGTTGAGCTTTTCTGCTCCGCTTTCGATTGCGTCGGGATGCATCGGGTTGTCGAGCTTTCTGGCTTGGTTCTGGCCGGGGCTGACGGGCTCGCCTGTGGCGTGGCTGCCCGCGCTGCACTATGCGAACTTTGCCGCGGCGGGGACGTGTTTGCTGGTGACGGCGCTCTTGTATCGGAATCTGAGCTCGGTGACGCGGCTGGCGTGGGTTCTGTTTGCGGGCGTGATGGTCGCGCTGGCGGGGGTGATTACATCAGGCTTTGCGGGAGCGGCGGCTCATGGCGGCTGGCACATGCCCGCGGCTCCGGCGCAGTCGATTGCGGTGGCGCTGGGCGGGCTGGCGCAGGCCACGCTGATTACGACGTATGACTACTGGGGCTACTACAACATCTGCTTTCTGGGCAGCGAGGTGCGGAGGCCGGAGAAGACGATTCCGCGGGCGATTCTGCTGTCCGTGCTGTTTGTTTCAATGTTCTACGTGACGATGAACCTGGCGGCGCTGCCGGCGGTGCGCGATGCGGCCAGCCATGCGGCCGCGGGGAGCGTGGCGCACCTGCAACTGGTGGCGGAGATTGCGCGTTCAGCGTTTGGCGAGTGGGCGGGACGGCTGATGGCGGCGCTGATTGTGTGGACGGCGTTTGCGTCAGTTTTTTCGCTGCTGCTGGGCTACAGCCGCGTGCCGTTTGCGGCGGCGCGGGATGGGAACTACTTCCGCGCGCTGGGGGCGGTGCATCC
>JAJYBT010000295.1 GCA_021778875.1 Acidobacteriota bacterium
CGATCTGATGGATGCCTCGGCCATGCTCAACGGCGCGCCTCTCCAGCTCACCGCGTCAGGCGATCTGCCACCACTCAAGGCCGTGCCGCAAAGCAAAGGCAAAGCCTCGCTCAGCGCTGCCAGCATTACCTTCTTTGCCATTCCGAGGGCAGACAACGCTGCATGCCGCTGAGCCGACAGATTCCGTCACGCGCTCAGGGGAGAAAGTAATACGGATCGGGATACTTCACCGAGTACTCCGCTGAGGGCTTGCCGCGCAGGTCGCTCCACTGGTCGCCAACGTTCAGCACGATCTGGTAGCCCTCGGCCTCAATTGCCGCACGCTCGGCTGACTTGTAAGCCAACGCTGTCGATGTTGCCTGCGCGGGCTCGCGCAGAATCAACTGCTGCCAGTCGTCAAACCCCTGCGCGCGCAGGTTGCGCTCGGTTGCCGTGCGCTGCGCCTCGGCGCGCCCTGTGAGGAAGAACACACTCACGCCCAGCCGATGCGCCTCGCGATACAGCCGCAGCGTTCCGGGAATCGCCGGCGCGGCCGCCGACTCCACCCACGCGCCAAAGGCCTTGCTGTCATACGCGAAGCCGGCTTTCACCATCTCCTCGTAGTTCGAGAGAGTGGTCTCGTCGATGTCCAGCACAAGCGCCAGTCTCTCCTTCGGCTTGCGATGCGCCGCGCGCAGGCGCAGAAAAGCAATGGCGCGATCAGCTTGCAGATTCAGGTCCCTGGCATAACATCCGCACTTGCACGTGCAGTCGTGGTACTGCTTCAGATCATCCTTCAGCGTGTCCAGGTTGGCGATGCGCTCGCCCGGAGCCAACGCGGCTACGCGCGCCGTTGTCTGCTGCGCATCCACCCGCGCCGGCGCAAAGCCGATTCCAAGAGTCATTGCCAGAACTGCAAAAAGCTTTTTCAACGGCAAGGGTTCCTTTCAAGCAACCATGAGAGCCGCGCTGCGGCGGCCCAGGTATCCATCATCGCATCGGCGTCCTGAATCAGAGAACAACCCGTCGCCTCCCGTTACACTGGAAGCATGATCCGCGTACTTCGTCCACTTCCCATTGAATCCGTGAAGCTGCTGGTCTTTGACCTGGACGGCACGTTGATCGACTCCGCGCAGGACTTGTGCAACAGCGTGAACGCCACGCTCAACCACTTTGGCCGTGACCCGCTCCCAGATACCGAAATCGCCGGCTACATTGGAAACGGCGCCATGATGCTCGTGCGCCGCGCTCTGACGGCCAACGCGGCCAACCCCGATGAGCCGCTGCTCACCCAGGCCTACGCGTTCTTCCTCGACTACTACCGCGAACACAAGCTCGATTTCACCTATGCTTACGACGGCGTGCTCAAGGCACTTGCGGCTTTGCGTACGGTCCATGACCAGCCCGGCGCGCCGGAGCGAGCAATGGCTGTGCTGACCAACAAGCCCGTACGCCCGGCCCGCGCCATCTGCGAGGCGCTCGGCCTCGCTCCCTACTTCATCAACATTTACGGCGGCAACAGCTTCGCCACAAAAAAGCCAGACCCTGAAGGACTCAACGCCTTGATGGCTGAAGCCGGGGCCCGGGCCGATGAGACTGTGATGATCGGCGACAGCGTGGTGGACATTGAGACCGCGCGCAACGCCGGCGCATGGGCCATTGGATGCACCTTTGGACTCGCGCCCGGAAGCCTCGACGCCATGCCGCCCGATGTGCTCGTGGATTCCCCTGCCGACTGGACAGATGCCCTGAGTCCCGCAAAAGCCCCTGCGCGCCGGTAGCGCAGGCGTACACTTGGTGGCAACACCGGCCACGTCAGGCCGCGCTGGCCTGATGGAACTTTCCCCATGGCTTGTTCGTACACCGGGAGAGACGCCATGAACATCCATCGCATTCTCGCTGCCTGCATCCTGCTCGCCGCTCTTGCGTTTGCGCCCGCCCCTGCACGCGCCAGCCGCGATGCTGTTCAGTTCGGGAGCAACATCAACGTGCCCCAGGACACGTCAGTCCACGACGCCGTGTGCTTCTTTTGCAGCGTCCATGTCGAGGGCACGGTCGAGGGCGACATCGTCGTCTTCTTCGGCAATGTCCGCATCGCCGGTCACGCCGAACATGACGTGGTCAACTTCTTCGGCAGCGTGCGGGCCGAGGACAACGCCACTATCGGCAACGATCTGGTGAATTTCTTCGGCGTGATTCGCCTTGGAGAAGACGCCTCCGTCGGCCGGGACATGGTCGCCATGTTCGGCACGGCCAACGTATCCGATTCCGCAACCATCCGCGGCAATCGTGTCGTGCAGCCGTGGTGGATTTTCTGGGTTCCGCTCATGATCATCGGCCTGGTCATCGTGATCCTGGTGCGCGAATTTCGTGCCCGCCGCCGTTTCATGCTCAGCGGTTATCCCTTCCCGCCTCCGCCCCATCCTTAGCCGCTGTACGCTAAGGCAATGGGTACATACTCAGCCCTCGCCCCGCGCCCGCTGCGCATCGTTCTCCCCGGCGGCAGCGGTCAGGTGGGCCAGATGCTGGCGCACCACCTGCAGGAGCGCGGCCACCACGTCACCATCCTCACCCGCGGGCCTTACACGGCGCCCTGGCAGACCGTGCATTGGGACGGCGAACACATTGGCCCCTGGACTGAGCATCTTGAAGGTGCCGATGTGTGCATCAACCTCGCCGGCCGCAGCGTCAACTGCCGCTACACCGCGGCCAACCGCGAAGCGATCCACCACTCCCGCATCCACACCACGCGCCTGCTGAACCACGTCATAGCGGGCCTGGCCGAGCCGCCGCTTGTCTGGCTCAACGCATCCACCGCCACCATCTATCGCCACGCGCTCGACCGGCCCATGGATGAACACACTGGCGAACTCGGCGGCAGCGAGCCCGGCGCGCCGGATACGTGGGAGTTTTCCTTCCGCGTCGCGAAGGATTGGGAGGCCGCGTTCTTTGAGGATCCAACCCCACGCACGCGCAAGGTGGCTTTGCGTTCAGCCATCACCTTCAGCCCCACGCCGGGCGGCGCATTCGCATTGCTGTCAAACCTGGTCCGCGCCGGACTTGGCGGTACACAGGGCAACGGCCGCCAATTCGTCTCCTGGATTCATGAGGCCGACTTTGCCCGCGCCGTCGAATTCCTCATCGCCCGCGACGACTTCGCCGGTCCCGTCAACCTCGCAGCGCCCAATCCCCTGCCCAATCGCGCGTTCATGGCCGCCCTGCGCGACGCATGGGACATGCCCAACGGCCTTCCCGCGCCCGCACCCGTCATCGAACTCGCCGCCTTCCTGCTGCGCACCGAGTCCGAGCTGGTGCTTAAAAGCCGCCGCGTCGTGCCTGGCCGCCTGCTCGACGCTGGCTTTCAATTCGAGTTCCCCCAATGGCCCGATGCCGCCCAGGACCTGGTCCGGCAGTGGCGCCACAGAGACGACTGAGCCGCTCGCTACTGCGCAGGCGTAATGTCTGTCACCGGCAGATCCCAGTGCGCCGCCAGAATCTCAAACCTTCGCTGCTCCTCTTTCTGGTAGGTCTTCTGGTCCGGCCATAGTTGCTTGATGAAAGCCTCCTCGTCCGGGTTCGCTGTCGTGGCCGCTGTCGAGTCCTTGAAGCGGATCGTCACGCGATAATCCCAGCGCCCGTCCTCCGTCGTGTGGTACGCCGGAGACTCGATCTTCACCGAGAGCATCCGGCCCGTGCTCACGATCTTCTTGAGCAGCGGGTAGTGATTCTTCAGGAAGAGATCGAGAAACTCCTGCTGATGACCCCACTGCACTTTGTAGTAGTACTCGACGGTGTAAGGCTGGCCGGCCCCGCCCTGCGGCGGCGCACCCTGCGCCACAAGCGGCGCCGCATAGCCCACTGCAAACGCTGCCACAACAACAGCCAGAAGTATCCTGCGCATAGAACCTCCCTGATTCATGAATGAGCGCCATTGTAGCGCTTTGCCGCTCATCACACGACTCGCGCGGATTCTCTGCAACTTCTCTCCGCGCACATGAATCCAACCCACCACAGGAGAAACTTCCCAAATGTCACAGAAAATTGCATTCATCACTGGCGGAAATCGCGGACTCGGCTTCCAGACAGCGCTCGATCTCAAGGATGCCGGCGTCAAAGTCGTCATCGGTTCCCGCGATGCCGCGCAAGGCGAGCAGGCTGTGGCCAGGCTTCGCGGCCAGGGCGTCGATGCCGACGTGCTTCAGTTCGATATCACCAAACCAGCGGACTGGCAGACTGCATACGACTACTTCAACTCCCGCTACGGACGCCTCGACATCCTGGTCAACAACGCCGGAATCGCCGCCGGATCGTTCCCCGTCGAGGGACCGGACCATTCCGCCGCTGCGGTTCCACTCGACCTCGTGCGCAAGGTCTTCGAGACTAACTTCTTTGCCCAGATAGGGCTCACAGGCGCGCTCCTGCCGCTGCTCAAGAAAAGCAACGCGGGCCGCATCGTCAATCTCTCCAGCATCCTTGCCTCGCTTACCCTGCACGCCGACCCCAAATCGCCCATCTACAACGCAAAGTCCTTCGCCTACGACGCATCCAAGACCGCGCTCAACGCCTTCACCATCCACCTGGCACACGAGCTGCGCGACACCAACATCAAGGTCAACTCCGCGCACCCCGGCTGGGTAAAGACCGACATGGGCGGCAAGGACGCTCCCATGGAACTGAGCGAAGGCGCCAAGACCAGCGCCGCGCTCGCCACGCTGCCGGACGATGGACCCAGCGGCGGATACTTCCACATGGGCAAGCCGCTTCCCTGGTAAACCACTCACACGACACAAGCGCGGCATCCGCGTCCGTTTCGCATCCGGACATGCCGCGCCCGTCTCGCTTGCCACCCGGGAGCGTTACAATTCGAGCGCATCGATTCTGCCAAGGAGACCTTCATGCAAAAGCGCTGGGTCAAGGTCACAGTTGCGGTAGCCGCGCTCCTCGTCATCGCCATCGTGCTTGTTCCGTTCTTCGTCAACGCCGACACCTTCCGGCCCATGCTTCAGGACCAGCTCTCCACCGCGCTCGGACGCAGAGTCACCCTCGGCCACATCAGCTTCTCCCTCTTCTCCGGCAGTCTCGTCGCAGAA
>JAJYBT010000296.1 GCA_021778875.1 Acidobacteriota bacterium
GCGCGCCACCTTCCATCACACGCCGGCCATCTGCCGCAAGGCGCTCGATCTCATCGCGGGCGGCCGCTTCCAGGCCAGCGCCTTTATCACCGGCCATGCGCATCTCTATGAGCTCAATCGCGTCTTTGAGAAGCTGATGAAGCGCAGCACTGAGATCAAGACCGCAATCGTCCCCTGAGGCTCCCAATGACCACCGCCACACAGCCCGCCGATCAAGAGGCGCTCCTGGAGCGCGCCTGGGCCGCGCTGCCTGCGTCTTACCGCATGCCGCAGACCGCCCCCACGCTTGAGCAGGCCCGCGCCTGGTGCCGTCAGCTGGCGGAGTCGCATTACGAAAACTTCCACGTCGCTTCGTGGTTTCTGCCTAAGGCGCTGCGCCCGCACTTCCACGCCATCTACGCCTACTGCCGCGTCTCAGACGACCTTGGCGACGAGGTCGGCGACACCACGCTTTCGCTGGCCCTGCTCGACCTGTGGGAGCGCGAACTCGATGCCTGCTATGCGGGCCGCGCTCGTCATCCCGTCTTCGTTGCACTCGCTGAGACCATTCGTGCCTGTTCTATTCCCAGGGAGCCCTTCGCGGATCTGCTCGTAGCCTTTCGTCAGGACCAGACCGTCACGCGCTATCAGAACATGCAGCAGCTCCTGGACTATTGCCGCTACTCGGCTAATCCTGTCGGCCGCCTCGTTCTGTATGCATGCGGCTATGCCGACGAGGAGCGCTTCCGCTTCTCTGATGCCACCTGTTCCGCCCTTCAGCTCGCCAACTTCTGGCAGGATGTCCGCGTGGACTATCCCAAGGGACGCATCTATCTTCCGCAGGACGACATGCAGCGCTTCGGCGTAACCGAGCAAACCATCGCTAGCGGCGTCGCCACGCCGGAGTTCCGCGCCCTGCTCCAATACGAAGTGGACTTCGCGCGCAATCTATTCCTTGAAGGCCTGCCGCTTATCGGCCGGGTGGATCGCGACCTCGCCGTCGATCTCGACCTCTTCAGCCGCGGCGGTCTCGCAATTCTGCGCGCCATACAGCAGCAGAACTACGATGTGCTCTCCGCGCGCCCTGCCATCTCCAAACGCACCAAGCTGGCGCTTGCCATGCGCGCCGTCAGCGGCAAGGCGCTTCCGTTTCTTCGCCTCAGCACAGCTTCTACAGGGAAGGCGGCTTGACCCAAGCACTCACATTGGATGAGGCCTACGCAGCCTGCTGCGCCATCGCAAAACGCGAAGCGAAGAACTTCTATTACGCCTTCATCGCTCTGCCTGCGGCGCGCAAGAACGCCATCTGCGCCATCTACGCCTTCATGCGCAAGGCTGACGACCTCGCTGACGACGAATCACTTCCGCACCAGGAGCGCCGTCGCCAGCTGGATGCCTGGCTTTCCGACTGGCGCGCCGTCTGCCAGGGCGCTCCCACCAGCGATCCTGTCTTCTTTGCCGTGCGCGATGCCACGCAGCGCTTTGCCATTCCGCTCACGCTCCTCGACGAGCTCGTCGCCGGAACCACGATGGACCTCAAGTCCGCCGGCAGCGCAGCGCCGGACACCTACGCCACCTTCGCCGATCTCTACGGCTATTGCTATCTCGTGGCCTCTGTCGTCGGTCTCGTCTGCATTCGCATCTTCGGCTACAAGGATTCCGCCGCAGAGAAGCTTGCCGAGGAAACCGGCATCGCCTTCCAGTTGACGAACATTCTGCGCGACGTTGCGGAAGACGCCGCACGCAAGCGCGTCTACCTGCCGCTCGAAGATCTCGCGGCGCACAACGTACCGCTGCAGGCGCTCCTGCAGCGGTACCCCGCCGCGCCGCCCACGCTGGCCGAGCGCGCACTTCTTGCCGCTATCGCGGAGCGTGCCGAGCAATACTATCAGTCCGCCAAAAAACTGCTGCCGCTCATCGACCGCGAAAGCCGCCCAGCGCTTTGGGTTCTCGTCACCATCTATCACGCGCTGCTCGTCCGCATCCGTCGTGCCAACTACGATGTCTTCTCGCGCCGCGCCAGCGTGCCTCTCGTACACAAGCTCGCCATCCTCGCCGTCGGCATGATGCGCATGGCCGTCGTGCGCCTCTTTCGATAAGATTCTCCCAGGCGCATCCGCACCGCTCAACTCTTCGCAATCTGAGGTCCCATTGTCCGCAGCCTCGCAAAATCCGCCCCGCACCGTCACCGTCGTCGGAGGCGGTGTCGCCGGCATGAGCGCCGCCTGCGCCTTGGCTGAAGCTGGCTTCCGCGTGCAGCTCGTCGAGCGCCGCGGCTATCTCGGCGGACGAGCCTCTTCCTACCTCCATCCCGGCGTCGAGGAAGTCATCGACAACTGCCAGCATGTGCTCTTCGGCTGCTGCACCAATCTCATCGGCTTCTACCAGCGTGCCGGCGTCGCTGATCGCATCCACTGGACCACAGATATGACCATGATCGAGCCCGGCGGTCGCCAGTCGCCTCTCGGTCCATCCATCCTGCCCGCTCCGCTCCACGGTCTGCCGCGTCTCCTGTCGGCCAAAGCCTTCACGCTCGCCGATAAGCTCGCGGTCGCCCGCGCCTTCCGCGCACTCATGCGGCCCATTCCGCCGGACTCCACCGAAAGCCTCGGCGTCTGGCTGCGGCGCAATGGCCAGACGCAAGGCGCGCTCGACCGCTTCTGGCGTCTCGTCATCGCCAGCGCGCTCAATGCGGATCTCGACTGCATCGCCTTGCCCTACGCCGCCAAAGTCATCCGCGAGCTGTTCATGAACTCCGCCCACGCAGGCAGCATGGGCATGAGCACCGTGCCGCTCAGCCAGCTCTACTCCGGCGCGCAGCAGTTCCTTGAGCAGCGTGGAGCCTACGTTCTGCTCAACACCAACGTGGAATCCGCCGGCTTCGATCCAGCGACCGCGCAGTGGACACTGACCACGCGCACCGGCGCCATCGCATCGGACTTCCTCGTGATTGCGTTGCCCTTTGAGGCCGCTGCCAGGTTGATCCCACACCTGCCGCCGGCGCCGGGCGTTGCGCAACTCATGGCGCAGATTCAGCAGCACCAGCACTGGCCCATCTGCAGCGTGCATCTCTGGTTCGATCGCGAAATCACCACGCTCGACCAAGCCGTCCTTCTCGACCGCGAGATTCACTGGATGTACAACAAGGGCCGTCTGCAGCCGTGGCGCAACCTGCAGGGCAGTTACGTCGAGCTCGTCATCAGCGCGTCGCGTGCCTTCGCCGCATTGTCCCGCGAGCAGGCCATTGATCAGTCGGTGAGGGAACTGGCCGACTTCTTTCCCGCGGTCGCATCCGCAAAGCTCCAAAAGGCCGCACTCATCAAGGAAGTGCGCGCCACCTTCGGAGTGCCTCCGGGCATCGACGCCGCTCGCCCCACCGCCGTCTCCCCATGGCCAAACTGCTTCCTCGCGGGCGACTGGATCGCCACCGGCTGGCCGTCCACCATGGAGAGTGCCGCGCGCTCCGGTCACCTTGCCGCGGAAGCACTATGCGCAGGCGTCGGCTCGCCGCACGCCTTCCTCGTCCCCGACCTCAAGCCCCAGGGGATCATGCGCTGGATCGGATAGCAGTGCTGTTGCGCGCTTCCTAGTGCGCCAGAAAATACACTCCAATGCAAACCAGAACGGCCGCTGTCCAGCGCCGCCGGTCCACGTTTTCGTGCAGAAAGAACTTCGCCGCAATCGCGTTCGTCACCAGCGTCAGCGATGCGGAGGCCGGAGCCACCAGGCTCAAATTCAGATGATTCAGCGCAAACAGCAGCGCAAAGAAAGCCAGCGCCAGAAAGCCAACCCCGGCAAAGAACTTCGGACACGTCACCACCGCGTGAATCGCGCCCTTCATACCCGCGCGCGCCCGTATCTCATCCAGGTCGCCAATGGACTTCATTGCGGCAGCGGTCAGCACTTCGCCCGTCGTCGAGCTCAGGATAATCGCGGCAATCATCGCTGCCGCGGCCCACGGCCCCACATGCGCAGTGGAATCGGCAATCATCATCCCACCTTCTCCTCTTCCAACCGCTCCGCTTCCGCTGCGGCACTCGCTGTCTCCACAGGGCGCTCCGTCAGCGATGGCCCATTCGCCACAAAGCCAACGCCAATCGTAATCAGCACAATTCCCGTCCAGCGCAGAAAGGAGATGGGTTCATGCAGCCAGAAGCGCGACAGGAAGGCCACAATCACATTGCCGAACGCCGTCGCCGGAAGCACAAACGTCAAATCGGCCCACGACAGCGCCGTCAGATAGCTCGCAAAAAAGCCAATCAGCAGGGCAATCCCCACCGCAATCCACGGCGTAAACACAGCAGCGATCAGCGTCGCCGGGTGCGCCAGTGAGATCGGCGGCAGGCTCGTCATCCCGCGCGACAGGCACGTGTCGCCCAGCGGCGCGCACAGGGCCACCAGTCCCAAGATCAGATATTGTCGTGGCGAAAGTCTGTGGTGCGCCATTCCCGTCTTTTACGTCCTTTGTACTGCCGGAAAGAAAAGGAGGGCGAACGCATCGCGTCGCCCTCGGTGGAACTGAAATGAATCGCCTTACGCGCCCGCTTTCACCGCGGTTTGCGAATCGGTCTGGCGGTTGCGCGCCTGCTTCACCATCTTGTTGCGCTGTGCGCGCAGCTTCAGGAAGGACTTGGCCTCCACGTAGAGCCTGGGCAGGTCGCGATTCACAATTGCCTTCCAGATCACGCGGAATGCGGCCTTCGGACGGAAGTAGTACTCGTCGTAGAAGCGGTGCACCATCTCCAGCACGTAATCGGTCGGCAGGCCGGGATACTCGATGTGCGCCATCTGGTGGCCGCCCTCATCGCTCATCGCCGCCGTGTTCACAATAAAGCCGTTCGTCTTCGCGTACTCGTAGAACTCCGTTCCCGGATACGCATGCGCGATAGACACCTGAATCGTCTCCACATCCAGCGACTTGGCGAAGTTGATCGTGTTGCGGATCGACTCCTTCGTCTCGCCCGGCAGTCCAAGAATAAAGTCGCCGTGGATCGTCAGGCCCAGATCGTGGCAATCCTTCGCAAACGCCCGCGCGCGCTCCACCGTTGCGCCCTTCTTGATGTTCTTCAGGATCTGCGGATCGCC
>JAJYBT010000297.1 GCA_021778875.1 Acidobacteriota bacterium
TGAGATTCACCGCATGCAGCCGGTGCTGGAAGAAAAACTCTACACGGCGCTCGAGGACTACAAGCTGGACATCATCATCGGGCAGGGCCCGGCGGCGCGCACGCATGTGATGGAACTGCGGCCCTTCACGTTTGTCGGCGCGACCACGCGGCCAGGCCTGCTGAGTTCGCCGCTGCGCTCGCGCTTTGGGATACTGCTGCGGCTGGAGTTTTATACCGAGGACGAGCTGCGGGTGATTGTGGAGCGCTCGGCAGAGGTGCTGCAGGTGCCCATTGACGCAGACGGCGCGGCGGAGATTGCGCTACGCTCGCGCGGGACGCCGCGCATTGCCAACCGCCTGCTGCGGCGCGTGCGCGACTATGCGCAGGTGCGCGGCACGGGCGCCATCGACCGGCCCACAGCCAACGCCGCGCTGACCATGCTGGAAGTGGACGCGCATGGCTTTGACGAAATCGACCGGCGGCTGCTGCTGACGATTATGCAGAAATATGATGGAGGCCCGGTGGGACTGGGCACGCTGGCGGCGACGCTGGCTGAGGAAGAAGACGCGCTGGAAGAGGTCTACGAGCCGTTTCTGATTCAGATCGGATTTCTGGACCGCACACCGCGCGGGCGCGTGGCGACGCGGCTGGCGTATGAGCACTTCGGATTGGCGATGCCGGGACGGCAGGCAGGGCTGTTCTGAAAAGGAGCGGGGTTAGCGGGGTTAGCGGAGTTGGCGGAGTTAGCGGGGTTAGGAGCGGATGCGATGGCACTTACGGAATCAACCATGCTGCAACTGGGCACTGCGGCGCCGGATTTTGAGCTGCCTGACGTAGTGACGGGCAAGACCGTGCGGCGCGACGACTTTCGCGGGCAAAAGGCGCTGCTGGTGATTTTCATCTGCACCCATTGCCCCTATGTGAAGCACATCGAGAAGGGCCTGGCGAAGCTGGGCCATGACTACGACGGCAAGCCGGTGAGCATCGTGGCCATCAGCAGCAATGATGCGGAGAGCTATCCTGACGACAGCCCGGCAGGACTGAAGAAGCAGGCGGAGACGCAGGGCTTCAACTTTCCTTATCTGTACGACGAGACGCAGGCCGTGGCACGGGCGTACGAAGCCGTGTGCACGCCGGACATCTATCTTTTCGGTGCGGATTTCAAGTTGGTGTATCGCGGACAGTTTGATCGCAGCAGGCCAGGCAATGGGATTCCAGTGACGGGTGAGGACTTGCGCGACGCACTCGATGCCGCACTGGCGGGCAAGACGCCGCTCGCGGAGCAGCAGCCTTCGATTGGCTGCAACATCAAGTGGAAGGCGAAGCGCTAAAGCTGCAGCCCATTAAGATATGCGCGGAATTGCGGGCCGAGATCAGGCCGCTTGAGCGCGAACTCGACAGTGGCCTGCAGCATGCCGAATTTATCTCCAGCATCGAAGCGCTTGCCCTCAAACGTGTAGCCGAAGACCTTCTCTTCCTTGAGCAGCGCCTTGATGCCGTCGGTGAGCTGGATTTCGCCACCCGCGCCGGGCGTTGTCTGCTCAAGCAACTCAAACACGCGCGGCGTGAGCACGTAGCGGCCGATGATGGCCTGCTTTGAGGGCGCGTCTTCAAACTTTGGCTTCTCCACCATGCCGGTGCAGTTGTAGATGCGCGGATTTGCGGGGTCTGGCGAGCCGGCCAGAACGCCGTACGCGGAGATGGCCGGTCCCTCGACTGTCTGCGTGGCCAGCACGGAGCCGGCGCGCTCATTGAAGACATCGATCATCTGCTTGAGGCAAGGGACTTCAGCATCGATCACGTCGTCGGGAAGGATCACGGCGAAGGGCTCATTCCCGACGAATTCCTTGGCGCAGAGCACGGCGTGACCCAGGCCGAGCGGCTCCTTCTGGCGCACGTAGCTGATGCGCGCCAGCGCAGCGACACCGCGCGAAACCGCGAGCAGTTCGCTTTTGCCACGGCGCTCGAGCGTTGCATCCAGCTCGAAGCTGTGGTCGAAGTGATCCTCCATTGCGCCTTTGCCGCGGCCGGTGATGATGATGATGTGCTCGATACCGGAGTCGATGGCCTCTTCCACTCCGTACTGGATGATGGGCTTGTCAACCAGGGCCAGCATTTCTTTGGGGATAACTTTGGTGGCGGGCAGAAACCGCGTACCCAGACCGCCTGCGGGAAAGACCGCCTTCCGTACCTGTGCGCTCATTTCTTCTCCGTAACTGCAAGGATGGCCGCTGAAGACTGCGCAGCCTTTGTTCGCTCACACCAAGGCACACAAGGTAATGCAAGATAACTCATCAATAGGTACACCGGCAATTGTTTCAACTTGTCAAAGCGCCGGTGAGTCATCTCCCAGCAAAGCTTCACGCACAATCTTAATGGGCGGAAAGCCCTGGCGGAGGAAGCTGTTGTGAAATTCCTCGAGCGAGAAGGCCGGGCCCTGCTTCTTCCTGAGGTCTTCGCGCAGCTTCAAAATCTCAAGCTTGCCCAGCGTGTAGTAGAGATACGTGGGGTCGCCCGCGCCGCGCTTTGTCTCCACGACTGCTGTCTCCTTTGACTGGTAGCCTTCCTTCTGGAAGAAGCCGATGGCCTCGTCGAACGACATTTTGCCGGTGTGCATTTCAATGCCGACGACAAAGCGCGCATCGCGCAGCAGCGCATCCTGCAACTGGCCGAGGCGCAGGAATTTCGATTCGCGCTCGTCTTTCGCGCCCTGGCCAGGCTGGCCGTAGCCCTCGTCAAGCATCATCTGCTCAGTGTAGTGAGCCCAGCCTTCAACGTTCGTGGTTGCGCCGAGCAGCTTGCGCACGCGGCTGGGAGCCTGCGGCACCCAGAGGAACTGCACGTAGTGGCCGGGATAGGCCTCATGCACCGCTGTCGAAATCACAGTGCCCACGTTGAACGAGTGCATGAAGCCCTCGACCTGCGCGGGCGTCATGGACGGATCAGGCAGCGTGACGTTGAAGTAGGCTTCTGTCGCGTGCTTCTCGTACGGACCGGGTGTATCCATGGATGCGAAGGTGGTGGCGCGCATGAAGGGCGGCGTCTCTTCGACGATGGGGCGGATCTCGGAGGGGATGGTCAGGATGTGATGCGAGCGGATGAAGGCGTCGAGGCTGTTGAACGTGGCGCGAAAGGTATCAAGCAACTGGCCCGGCGCGGGGTGATTTTCTCCCAGCTCTTCAAGCACGGCGCGCGGGTCCTTGCTGGGCTCGAGCTCTTTTGCAATCGCGTTGAAGTGCTCTTGATTCTTGCGCAGGTCGGCTTTGCCGATTGCAAGCAGCCTGTCGAGAGGCAGATCGACCATCTCGTCGTATTCAAGCTTTTTGGCATAGGCATCTGCGCCGATGCGGAAGTCGCCATTGGAGCGGGCCAGCAGGTCGCTCTTGAGCCAGTGGAGATAGCTGTTGAGCGAGTCGATGACGGCGGCGTTGGTTTGGGCGAACTCGGATTTGAGCGCGGGATCTTTGGCGTCGGCAAAGGCAAGCGGAACGTCGTGCTGGAAGAAGCCGATGGTGCCGGGCAACTGCTCGATGGCAATTTCGGTGAAGATGCGCGGCGGATTCGCGAGGTTTGCGCGTGCTTCAGCGAGAAGACCGGGCATCTGCTTTTCGCGCGCTATGAGCGAGCGCAGGCGGTCGTCGGGCGAGGCGAACTTGCGCTCCATGATGGTGAAGGCTGCGTTGGCGGCGGTGCTTGAATATGTGTCCGCATCCTTCTGCCACGGGCGAATGGTCTGGAGCGTGAGCAGGCGGGAGCGGATGCTGCCCAGCACGATCTCGCGGTCGCCGCGCGTGGTCTGGTCAAGGGCTGAAGCGGGAATGGCGGAGACACGCTGCTCGAAACTGTTGAGGGCGGCAACCTCTGCATCGATGCTGTTGCGCGAGAAGTCCTCAAGCTGGGTGTCGTACTGGTGGTAGCCAGCCGATGTTCCCTGCGTGGGCTGATAACGGAAGTAGACCTGATCCAGGTACGCATCAGAGGCGTTCTGGAACTGCTGCTTCCAGTTTTCCGTATCGGCGTGGGCGGCTATCGAGGCAGACATACAGGCTCCAATCGCAAGCAGTGCGGCAATTCTTGTCATGTTTCCTCTCATCGCTTCTACGACTCTTTATGCGCCGACTGGCTCGGGGGCTAAGTTGGCAATCAGTTCGCGAATCTCAAGCAGAACTTCATCAGGACGCGAGGCAGCCAAAGGATACTTGAGCACCCCCTGCGGTGTGAACTGCGCGCCGCGCTTGGCGTTGCGCGCGACCAGGCGCATCAGGTTCTGCGGGTCGATTTTTGCCTTCTCAGTGAAGCGAATCTGCAGCTCGGCGCGCTTGCGATCAATCTGCGCAATGCCGGCATGCTCGCACTCCATGCGCAGCGCCGCGGCCTCAAGCAGATAAACCGTGGCGTCGGGCAGCGCACCATAGCGATCTTCCATCTCGGCGCGCAGGTCGGCGAGTACCTTCTCGTCCGCCGAGCCGGCAATCTTTTTGTACAGGCGCAGGCGCTGGTTTTCTTCCGGCACGTAGCTCTCGTCGATGCGGAGCGCGATGCCGAGATTGAGTTGGGTTGCGGGCCGCTCCTCGCTGCTCTCGCCTTTCATCTCCTTGACCGCCGCCTCAAGCATGGAGGTGTAGAGCTCGAAGCCGACCGCCTCGATGTGGCCGCTCTGCTCGCCACCGAGCATGTTGCCTGCGCCACGCAGCTCGAGGTCGAGCGCGGCGATTTTGAAGCCCGCGCCGAGATCGCTGAACTCCTTGAGCGCGGCGAGCCGGCGACGCGCAATCTCGCTCAGCTCCTTCTCGCCGGGAATGAGTAGATACGCATAAGCGCGGCGATTGGAACGGCCCACGCGCCCGCGCAGCTGGTAGAGCTCGCTGAGGCCGTGACGGTCGGCGCGGTTGATCAGCATGGTGTTGGCCAGCGGAATGTCGAGGCCGTTCTCAATAATGGTGGTGGCCACCAGCACGTCGAACTCGTGGTGCATGAAGGCGAGCATGACTTTTTCGAGTTCGCCCTCGCTCATCTGGCCGTGCCCTACGGCCACACGCGCTGCAGGCACCAGCTCC
>JAJYBT010000298.1 GCA_021778875.1 Acidobacteriota bacterium
GAGCGCGACAGCCCCAACGGCAGCGGTCAGCCCCCCGGCCACCGCCCTTGACGGCAGCAACTTTCCCCCCGGCAAGCCGTTACAATCAATATCAGGGAGCCGTCTAATTTACATGAATTCACTCTTTGCCCGCAGATTCCCCGCTCGCCGCAACCCTGCCGGCCTGCTGTTGAGCCTGGTCTCCGCCGTTGTGCTGCTTGCCTCCGGCGCCGCCGCGCATGCACAGCTTGCCGGAGCGCCCACCACGCCGGTGCACGACGCCTCCGCCCTCAAGCCGCCCGCCGGCGCCCGCGTTGCGATTGTGGAGTTTGAAGACATGGAGTGCCCCGACTGCGCGCGCGCCAATCCGCTCCTCAAGGAAGCCGCGGAAAAGTACAACATCCCCTGGGTGCGCCATGACTTCCCGCTGTCCTTCCACATCTGGAGCACGCAGGCCGCCATCAACGCCCGCTGGTTCGACACCCGCAGCAAGAAGCTCGGCGACGACTATCGCGACGCTGTCTTCGCCAGCCAGACCAGCATCTACAACCTGAACATCCTCAATCAGTTCACCCAACGGTTCGCGCAGCAGCACGGCGTGGCCCTGCCCTTCGCCATTGACCCGCAGGGCAAGCTGGCCGCCGAAGTCAAGGCCGACTACGCCCTCGGCCAGCGCATCGGCATCGAGCACACGCCCACCATCTGGGTGGTGACCAACGGTGGCAAAGCGGCTCCGTTCATTGAGATCGTGGACCGCACCAAGCTCTTCCAGGTCATCGACCAGGCCCTTGCACAAACCCGCTCCGAGGCCCCGGCGCGCTCGGCGCATCGCTAATTCGCAAACCCGGACGCACGTTTCCAAGCTATGCTCACATTCCGTTTTACTCGCAACTCCGTTCGCGCTGCCGCTCATGCCTGGGGCAGCGCGCGTCGTTTCCGGCACATGGCCGTTGCCGCGCTCCTGGCCACTGCAGCCGTCGGAGCACTCGCACAGTTCGCCTCCTCCCGGCCGCCCACGCAGGTGCTCAATCCCATCGCCCTCAAGCCGCCTGCCGGAGCCCGCGTGGCCATCGTCGAGTTCGACGACCTGGAGTGCCCCGCCTGCGCCAACGCCAACCCCTTCCTCAAAGCGGCCGCGGCCAAATACCGCATCCCCTGGGTCCGCCACGATCTCCTCATCCCCTCGCACATGTGGAGCCGCAGCGCCGCCATCAAGGCCCGCTGGTTTGACTCGCAGAACCCCGCCCTCGGCAGCGAGTACCGCGACGAGGTCTTCGCCAACCAGCCCTACATCTACAACCTCAGCATGCTCAACCAGTTCACCGATCGCTTTGCGATGAACCACCACGTCACCATGCCCGCCGACGTGGACCCGCAGGGCAAGCTGGCCGCCGAAGTCGAGGCGGATACGAAGCTCGGCCAGCAGACCGGCGCCCGCTTCACGCCTACCATCTTCGTGGTCGCCTCCGGCTCCAAGGGCCCGCCGTTTGTTGAGGTGCTCAACCCCGAGCAGAATCTCGACCAGGTCATCGAGCAGGCCCTGGCCAATACCGCCCCCGCGCCTGCCCCAACACCCGCGAAAAGCAAGGCCCGCAAGCACTAAGCGGCCGCCACTCCCGCACAAAGCAAATCGGCGCATTCCGCAGTGGAATGCGCCGATTCTTTTCTGCCCTCAGGCTTAGTGGCCCAGCTGAATATTCACCAGTTCCGGCGTCTTCTCGCCCGCCGGGCATCCCGGAAACACAATCCGCTTCTGCGGCGCGCGCCAGTGGTCAATGTGGCTGATGCGGTGCACGCAGCCGATGGTGCAGTTCGGCGCGCAGCTCTTGCCCGTCCGGAACTCCCGCTTCAGGTCGGCCTTGGTGTACTCCCCAATCGGCACCCCCGGAAAGCCCCGCTGCTGCGAACAGTAGTGCACCAGCCCGTCCTCGCAAATGTACAGGTAGCGCGAGCCCGCCCGGCAGCGCCAGTCATTCGGCCGCCCCTGCGCAATCGCCTCCTGGAACTGGTCAAACTGGGCGTAGTTGGTCTTCTTCCGGTTGCGCATCTCAAAGTAGACCTTGGCCTCTTCCGGATTCAGCGGCTTCAGCTGCCCGCCGCCGTCGTGGATAATGCCGATCGTCGACTCAAAGCCCAGCTCCAGCGCCCGCTTGCCAATCACCAGCGCATCGTTCGGGTCCTTAAAGCCGCCGCCCACCACCGAGTTGATGTTCACATGGAACTCGGCGTGCTCGGCCAGCATCTGCAGCTTCTTGTCCAGAACCTTCAGGCTCTTCTTTGAGATTTCGTCCGGCTCCACGTTGTCGATGCTGATCTGCATATGATCCAGCCCGGCGCGGTTCAGCCGCTCAATCCGCTCCGCGTTCAGCAGATAGCCGTTCGTGATCATGCCCGCGATCGCGCCGTTTCTGCGGATGCGCCGGATGATGTCATCCAGATCAGGATGCGTCAGCGGCTCGCCGCCACTGATGCCCACCATCGCCGTGCCCAGCCGTCCCAGGTGGTCCAGCCGCCGATACATCTCTTCCAGCGGCACCGGTTCACTCACCTTGTCATACTCGTTGCAATACGCGCAGCTCAGGTTGCAAAAGCGCATGGGCACAATCTGCGCCAGCACCGGGTGCCCGGTGTTGGCCAGCGCACGGCCCACCATTGCCAGCTCGCGTACCTTCCGCGTGGCCGCTTTCCAGCGCCCGCGTACCGTTGATCTCCGGGGAACAGCCATCCTTCTATTGAATCACATCGCCCGCTGACGGGCCATCCGCCGTCGAATCAGCCTGCTTGCCCCCGCCTACTGCGCCCGCAGCACCATCACCGGGCACGGCGCATGGCGCAGCACGCCCTGCGCCACGCTGCCCAGCAGAATCGTGCTCACCACGTTGCGGCCATGCGTACCCATCACAATCAGGTCGGCGGGCCAGTTCTTCGCCGTCTCCACAATCATGGCCGCCGGCTTGCCGGTTTCCACAAACTCCAGCGGCGGTGGCGTCGCGGCCGCCCGCATGCTGAACGCGTTCAACAGGCTCCTGGCCTCGCGCTGCGTCCTCGCCACCCATTGCTCTTCTGACACGCCCGACTCCACGCCCAGCCGGATCGTCGCCGGGTCAATCACCGTCACAAAGGCAACCTCCGCGCCCAGTTGGCGCGCCAGGGCCAGCCCCGCATCCGCGGCGTGTGCGGCAAACACGCTTTCATCCACGGCAATCAGAATCCTTTGAAAGCTCACGGCACACCCCTTTCCCAGCCGTCGGCGAAGCCTTTCTCCGCTCCGCCCCAGACACTATACCCCTGATGCCGAATCTCCGCGCCTGCCCTCACGGAAAAACCGCGCCTTCCCGGCTCTCCGGCAGTCAAACAACCGGGCCGGCACTCTGCCAGCACTTGGAAATCCGGCCCACGTAACCTATAGTCCCTCTGGCAATCCAGCGGAACAAGGGAGCACCCATGCAAGACTTCGAGTACACCGTCGAAACCAGCAAATCCTTTGACGACGCCGTACGCGCCGTGGAGCAGAACACCCCGGCCCACGGCTTCCGCGTGCTGCACACCCACGACGTGGCCGCCACCCTGGCCGAGAAGGGCTTCCAGCGCGAGCCGCTCAAGATCATAGAGATCTGCAACGCAAAGTACGCCCACGAGGTGCTCGAAAAGGACGTAAGCGCCGCACTCATGCTGCCCTGCCCCATCGTCGTGCTCCAGCACGGCGGCTACACCCGCATCAGCACCATGCGCCCCACCCTCATGTCTCAGATGTACCCCGGCAAGGGCCTCGACGAAATCGCCGCGTTGGTGGAGAAGACCGCCATCGCCATCGTCGACGCGTCCGCAAAATAACGCGCACCCCGCCCGCGCCGGGGTCACCCAACGCAAAGGGCGCCAGCCGGAGTCTCCGGCCAGCGCCCTGTATCTGCTGTTGCTGCCTTATTCAACTGCGCTTGTGCTTGGGGTCCACCTGCAGCGTCAGCGTCTGTTGTTTGCGGTCGCGCAAAATCGTAACCGGCACCGCCTTGCCCTGGTTGGCGCGCATCGCGCGGTCCCAGTCAGACACGGTGGTGATGTTCTCTGTACCCACCTTCAGAATCACGTCAAACGCCTTCAGCCCGGCCGTGGCGGCATCGCTCTTGCGTGCCACCTGCTTCACCATCAGGCCATTCTCCACGCCCAGGTAGTCGGCCATCTGCGAGGTCAGCGGCTCCACCATCGCGCCCACGTTCAGGCTGCTGCCGAAGAACGGCAGATGAAATCCGCCCGTCGACGGCACATCGCCGCCCGCTCCGCTGCCCGACAGAATCCCCATCCCCTGCGGCGGAGGCGCAAACACCTGGTTCCCGTCGCCAATCTTGTTCCAGACGTCGTGCTCCATCTTCTTCCGGTCGGCCAGCGTCACAGACAGCGTCTGCAGATTGCCGTCCCGGTTGATCACCAGGCTCACCGCCCGCCCCGCCGGAATCTCGCGCAGCATGCGGCTGAAGTGCTCCGCGCTGTCTACATTCTGCCCATTCAGCTCAACCACCACGTCATTCACGTGGATGCCCGCCTGCGCAGCCGGCGCATCATGGTCGATCAGCGTCACTACGGCACCATGCGCGTCCTTCAATTTCAGCCGCTGTGCCGACTCCGCATCCACATCGCCCACCAGCACCCCCAGGTAGCCCGGCGCACTGGAGTGCAACAGGCTGGGCAGCCGCAGCATCTGCGCAATGCGCGAGCTCTGCGCCTCGGCCCGTGGCGTCGCCGTCAGCGCCGCCGCCAGCAGCATCCCCATGCCAAGGCAGCTCAGTCCAACCCGGTAAGGCCTCACAAGGTACTTCATAGTGCTTCTTCTCCTGCTGTTCCTTCTCCGGCTCGCACTCTTCTCTCTGCGGTGCGCTCGCCGGCGTACAACCCTACACTACTGAATCTCCGGCACCCGGCTCAGCACCTGCCGCGACACGTTCCGGATATGCGGGCTCTGGTCTGAGTTGGCAACCGTATAAAGTACCTGGCGCACGCTGGTGTCGGCTTCCACCGGCTCCAGCAGGCTGATGGCCTGACTGCGGA
>JAJYBT010000299.1 GCA_021778875.1 Acidobacteriota bacterium
CCACGTTGCGGTCATTGTCCTGGACGCCCGCGTAGTGATCCTTCACCAACTCCTCCAGCGACCGCGGATCGTCGCTGAACACCTCCGAGTACCCAATCTTGTTGTCCGCATCGGCCACCGCGCGCGGCTTGCCCGGGTATCCCTTCGCATCCTCGTCAAACGTGGACGGCACCGGAATCGCAACCCCGTTGAAGTCGTTCACCATGTCCTTCGGCCTGTAAAACGGCGCATGCGGCGCATAGAACCACAGGAACATGCAGAAGGGCTTCGTCCGGTCCTGGCCGAGCCACTCCACCGCCTTCCGCGTCAACAGCGTGTCCACATACTCGCCTTCGTAGAGCTTTGCCGGTCCATATTGCCCGCGTATACCTTCCGTGATCCGCGGCCGGTAGTAGTCCGCCTGCCCCACAAAGCCGAAGTAGTAGTCCCAGTTGTGCTCCATCAGCGCGCCTTCAATGTGCGACTTGCCCAGGAACGCCGTCTCGTAGCCCGCCTTCTGCAGCAGGTCAGACACCAGCGGAAACCGTGCCGGAATCTTCCCCTGCACGTTCGACACCGCTCCCGTCGTATGCGAATACATGCCCGTCAGCATCGTCGCGCGCGAGGGCAGGCACAGCGCGTTCACCACAAACGCATTCTTGAACGTGCATCCTTCGCGGCCGATGCGGTCCATGTTCGGCGTGCGAAGCACCTTGTTGCCGGTCAGGGACAACTCGTCCCCGCGCAGCCCCTCGCCCACAAAACATACAATGTTCGGCTTCCTGCTCCCGCTGTTCAACCCCTGCGCAAAGCTCTCCAGAGCATCCAGCCCGCACGCCGCAGCGCCCGCGGTCCCAGCAATGTACTTCAAAACCGTACGACGAGTTTCCATAGAGCCCTCTGACCGTACATAGTGGTAACCAATCTACTGACCCCAGTCAACCCGCATCCGTGCAAGCGCGTTCCTTCGTCAGCTGGTAGCTGGTAGCTGTCAGCTGTCTCTCACCGCCCCGAGCTGCCAAACCCCTTCTCCGCGCGCAGCGACACTTCCAGTGTTTTCACCTCTTGGACAGGGCCCGTCAGGACAGGAACAGGAATCATCTGCGCGATCTTCTCGCCGGCCTTCAACTCCACCACCGCATCGCCCAGGTTGGTCATCAGGATCTGAATCTCGCCGCGATATCCCGCGTCAATCACGCCCGCCGTCGTCGCAACGCCCCGCGCCGCCATCGACGACCGGTCGCGCACCAGCAGCCCCAGCGCCGCGCCCGACTCCGGATGTCGCGCCTCCACGGCAATGCCCGTCCGCACACGCACCGTGGCATGCGGCTCCAGCCGCGCGCCCTCCAGTGCAAACACGTCATAGCCCAGGTCTTCGCCGGGATGCGCCACCACCGGCAGCCGGGCGCCAATTTCAAGCAGCTTCACGCGCAACATGTGTTCGATGGTAGCAGCGTTGAGAGCGGAGCTGGCCGCCCGCTATCACGGGCGAGTTAGCGGAGCTAGCGGTGTTAGCGGTGTTAGCAAGGCTACCCCACACTGGCGTGGCCGCGCGGCAGCCTTGGCTAACTCCGCCAACTCCGCCAACTCCGCTTTCGCCCCCAAAATGGCCAGCCCCGGCTGGGGTACTCCCAACCGGGGCTGCTTTGTTCATTCGGCAAAAGGACCTGTAAGCCGAATTCTGTCGTGTGCGGTCATTCCTCTAGGCGTCGCGTCACCGCGAGCGCTCATCAGCGACCTACCCGGAGGTTTCGGCAATTGCTTGAGCCGCCTTGCCGCATCGGGCCGATGCGCAGCCGCCGCCTGACTCTTGGCGAGGGCTTCCCTCCCTATTTGGTCTTGCTCCGTGTGGGGTTTACCCTGCCTCCGGCGTTACCGTCGGAGCGGTGCGCTCTTACCGCACCATTTCACCCTTACCCCGGCACCAGGCGCGGTCGCCAAACCAACTCAGGCGAACCGGCCCGGGATCGCCCTCGATAACGAGGGGTAGCCGGGGCGGTATATTTTCTGTGGCACTGGCCGTCCGTGAGCCTTAAAGCTCACGTCCCGGACGTTATCCGGCACACTGCCCTGCGGAGTTCGGACTTTCCTCCCCCGGCAGCCGCGCAAGCAGCCACCGGCAGCGACCGCCCGGTCCTCCTGCCATTTCCAGTTTACCGCGAAAACGGCTCTACCAGTTGCGGTAGGGGATTTGGGTAGAACGGACTGAACGCCCGTTGGGGCAGGCCTGAAGCAGACCATTGATTTTCGACTCAGCCGTTCCCTGGTATCTCTCCAAGCACCGCCGCAATCTCCCTGCGCAGGTCAGGCAGGTCCAATTCCACCGTATCCCAAATCATGGCAGCACTTACTGCGAAATAGCCGTGAGCGACTCGATTCCTCATTCCATAAATCTGGGCAAAGGGAATCGAGGGATACTTGACGGCAAACTCGGGTCTAACCTCCAGCAGATTATTGGCAGCCTCGCCGATGATTTCAATATTGCGGACAACAGCGTCCTGCAACATGTCGTTTGCGAGGAATCCTTCCCTGCTCTCACCCGCGGTGTACTGCATGATGCGGTCTGCAGCCTCCAGCATGTGGAGCAGGTAGTCCCGGGCGCGGAACTCGTGTTTGTTCACAGGGGCGCGGCCTCGGCAAGAACCTTGCCACGCAGGCGGGGATGGATCTCTTCCGGCGTGTGGAGATCGATCCTGATTCCGGTGCTTTGCTCCAGTTGAGCCTGGAGTCTCACCATAGTCAGCAGGCTGGCACGCGGCGCTGGGTCGACCAGGATGTCGAGGTCGCTGCCTTCCCGGTCTTCGCCGCGCACCACGCTTCCAAACACGCGCGGGTTTGCCATCCCCGCCTGCTGCACGAGCTGGCGGATTGCATCCCGATGTTGCGGCAAAATCTCAGATGGTCGCATAGCAGCTATCTCTCTCAACTCGCTTTCAGTTTACCGCCGATTCTACCCGTTCGCGTATGGTATCTCCGCATCAAGCCACTCCCCATCTCGCTACAATCAAAGTCAGCAATGATCCAGTACCTCTATCTCGGACGCGTCGGCTATGACGACGCTCTGCGCCTGCAAGCTGAGATAGCCGAGCTGCGCCTCGCGGGCCGCGTCGAGAACGTCCTGCTGCTGCTCGAACATCCGCCCGTGCTCACGCTGGGGCGCAACGCCAACCGCTCCAATATCCTCGCCACCGACGAACTGCTCGCCCGGCGCGGCGTTACGCTTCATGAGATTAATCGCGGCGGCGACGTCACCTATCACGGGCCCGGCCAACTCGTCGGCTATCCCATCTTTGACCTGCGCAGCCTCAAAAGATCTGGCAGCGGGGTCCCCAACGACAGGTCTTCGTCGTTGGTGCAGTCCGGCAACCGCCTCGGCCCCGTGGACTTCGTGCGCATGATGGAAGAGGCGCTCATTCGTCTCTGCGGCGTCTACGGCGTGCGCGCCGGCCGCATCGCTGGATTAACGGGCGTCTGGTGTTCTGCGGACGGCGGAGTTTTGGGCGAGAGCGGAAGCACTGCAACCAGCCCCCGCAAAATTGCCGCCATCGGCATTCACGTCTCGCGCGGCATCACGTCCCACGGCTTCGCCTTCAACGTCACCACCGACCTGCGCGACTTCCAGCTCATCAACCCCTGCGGCATTACCGACAAGCCCGTCACCAGCCTCGAGCTCGAAGTGGCCCGCGATCCCGAGCGCTCTACCGCCCTGCCCAGCCTTGAAGCCATCGCCCACCAGGCCGCGCGCCAGTTCGGCCTCGTCTTCGGCCAGCAGGTGCTCGCGGTTGAGAGCCTTGAAGCGTTGCGGGCATACGCCGCGGTAACGCAGTCCGTGCCGCAGGTGCCGCAGGCACCCGCTCAGGACACGCCCCTGCAGGTCCCACGAGAGGTCGAACGCCTGTTGCACATTCCGGAGCGCCCCACCCGCGCCTGAGCGCCGTCGTTCCCCCCTGCAAAGGCAAGCGATTTATAATCCGGCAGGAACCGGGCGCGCTCCATAATCCGGCATTGCGGAGAGAACGATCCATGCCAACCGACGTCATCATGCCCCAGATGGGCGAGTCGATCTTCGAGGGCACCATCACCAAATGGCTCAAGAAGCCCGGCGATTCCGTGCAGAAGGACGAGCCCCTCTTTGAAATCTCCACTGACAAGGTCGATGCGGAGATTCCATCGCCCGTGGCAGGCGTGTTGAGTGAGATCAAAGTTTCCGAAGGCGAAACCGTTCAGGTCAACACAGTGGTCGCCGTCATCGGCGGCGAGGCCGTGAAGCCCGCGCCGCAGGCGCAGCCGGCCCCACCGCAGGTGGCGACGAAGGCGCAGTCTGCCCCACCGGAGGTGCCGCAGGGGGCCTCACCGCAGGTGACAACACAGGTGGCCGGTGGAACCGAAATAGTCATGCCGCAGATGGGCGAGTCCATCTTTGAGGGCACCATCACCAAATGGTTGAAAAAAGCCGGTGACCACGTCCAGAAGGACGAGCCGCTGTTTGAAATCTCCACAGATAAAGTCGACGCCGAAATTCCGTCGCCCGTGGCCGGAGTGCTCAGCGAGATCAAAGTGCCCGAGGGCGCAACCGTAGTGGTCAATACGGTTGTGGCGGTCATCGGCGGCACGGTCACAGTACCCGCGCCGCAGGCGCAGGTGGCGCCGCAGCCAGCACCACCGCAGGTGGCGGCGGAGGCCGCCGCGCCCGCAGCCACCGCCATCGGCAGCACGCGCATCCTCCGCTCCTCGCCTCTCGTCCGCCGCATCGCCAAAGAGCACAATATCGACCTGCATCACGTTCAGGGCACCGGCTCCGAGGGCCGCATCACCAAAGACGACATCCTGCGCCATCTCAGCCAGCCCGCGCCGCCCGCGCCGCAGTTGGCCCCATCGCAGGTGGCCGCGCCACTCTCTGCTGAAGTCGTGCCGCTTACCAGAATGCGCGCCATCATTGCCCAGCGCATGGTTGAGAGCAAGCGCATCAGCCCGCATGTCTACTCCGTCTACAAGGTGGACATGACCCGCATCGCCCGCCTCCGCGAGCGTCACCGG
>JAJYBT010000300.1:0-3862 GCA_021778875.1 Acidobacteriota bacterium
TCATGGCGATGCGCTCGACGCCCATGCCGAAGGCGAAGCCGGAGATCTTCTTCGGGTCGTAGGCGGGCTGCTTTTCTGCCGCGAAGGCGAAGACCGCGGGGTCCACCATGCCGCAGCCGAGCAGCTCAATCCAGCCGGAGTGCTTGCACTTGCGGCAGCCCTTGCCGCCGCAGAAGATGCAGCTGATCTGCACGTCAGCGCTGGGCTCCGTGAACGGGAAGAACGACGGGAAGAAGCGCGTCTTGACGGACGAGCCGAAGAGCGCCTTCATGGCGTGGTCGAGCGTGCCCTTCAGATCGCTGAAGGTGATGTTCGTATCGACGCAGAGGCCTTCGACCTGATGGAAGATGGGCGAGTGCGTGGCGTCGGCGGCGTCATTGCGGTGCACCTTGCCGGGGATGACGATGCGAACGGGCGGCGGCTGCTGCTCCATGGTGCGCATCTGCACGGGCGAGGTGTGGGTGCGCAGCAAGAGGCGGTCGCGCTGCGAACGGCGCTCCTGGTTGGCGATGACGAGGGTGTCCTGCGTGTCGCGGGCGGGATGGCCGGGCGGAAAGTTCATGCTCTCGAAGTTGTAGAAGTCGGTTTCGACCTCGGGGCCGACGCCGACGGAGTAGCCGAGAGCGGCAAAGACGCTGGTGATTTCGTTGAGGGTGCGGGTAATGGGATGCTCGGCGCCGAGGAGGCGGCGGGTGCCGGGCAGAGTGATGTCGATGGCCTCGGCGGCGAGGGCGGCATCACTGGGGCCGGCGCCGCTGGCGGCGTCGAGCAGGGACTCGACGACGGATTTGAGGGCGTTGAAGCGCTGACCGAGGGACTTTTTGGCCTCGGGCGGAGCGGACTTGAGCCAGCGCGAGGAGACGTCGTTGAGGCGTCCCTGCTTGCGGCCAAGCCATTGCAGGCGAAAGGCTTCCACCGCGTCGGGCGTGGCCAGGGCAGAGGCGGCGTCGCGGGCCTGCTGCTCGAGGGCAGCAAAGGCCTGGGCGAGGGCGGCCTCGTCAAATGCCGTCAGATTGGGAATGGCTTCGTTCGTCATGCGTAATCAACAGGATAAATCAAGCTTGCGTGGCGGATGGAGAACTGGCGCGCCGCAGGACAGGCAGCGCAAGAGGATGGCGGCCGCAGACCTGAGCCGGGCCGGCGGTGAAATGCGGACCGGATGAGTCCGAATGGTGGTGCGTAATTTTTCGCACGTTTTCTGTGGAAAAGAAAAATATTCAGGGGGGGGGTGGGGGGGTACCCGGCGCGCGGATGGCTGTTCCCTGCCTGCGGCGAGCGGGTACGGCGACGGATTGGGCGGAGTGGTTCGACATACTTCAAGGTTAGCGAAAGGGCAGGAAATACTTCGCACCCTGGGCTGCGGGAATTTTCGCTTTGTTTTCAGTGGGTTAAAGGGTAGTTGAGAATTTGAGGTATTGACAGGGGGGTGTCTCCCACCCTGTCGCTCCCGGACGGGAACGACAAGGGTGGGGCAACCCGGCGCGCTGGTTTGGCTTTGCTGATTCCCAGGTCTCAGAAGCGAGACCTGGGGCACCCGGCACCCGGCACCCGGCCATTGCGCACGGCGTCGCGATCGGATCGTACCATTGCCGGGGAATGCGTGGCGTCAGGCAATGCAAAAGCCCCGGATTTCTCCGGGGCTTTTGGCTGGTTGCCACAGCCAGAGACAACCGCGGATCTTTCGACTCCCTGCGCTGCGCTCCGGTCGCTCAAGATGAAACATCTGGTGCCTTCATGCCGCCTGCCGCCTGCCGCCTTTCGCTTGCTCTCATACATTGCTTGTCATCTTGAGCGCAGGTCGCCCTCGCGCGACCGGAGTCGAAAGAACTGTGGTTGCCTTTTTGGCGTTGGCAGGGGTGTTGGACATTTATCATCCGGACCATGCGGGAGCGGAGCTATTTTACCTACATCATGGCGAGCCGGAGCCATACGCTTTACATCGGCGTAACGCGCGACCTGCAGAAGCGCGTGTTTGAGCACAAATGGAAGGAGCATGACGGTTTTACGGAGCGCTACAACTGCGACAGGCTGGTGTGGTTCGAGACGCGTCAGGACATTCGCGATGCCATTGCGCGTGAAAAGCAACTGAAGGGTTGGCAGCGCGAGAAGAAGATTGCGCTGATCGAGCAAATGAACCGGGCATGGCTGGACCTGAGCAGGGATTGGTATGACGTTGAACCTGCGGACCTGAAGCGGGCATCGGACCGGTTGAATTCCTGAATTCAAAAGCAACCGCGAATCCTTCGACTTCGGTCGCCTGGGGGGCGACCTGCGCTCAAGATGACAAGGTGGGGTTGGTTTGCGTGCGGGTTTGGCAGGGTGGGTTTGATAAGGTGGCAATGCAAAAGCCCCGGATTGCTCCGGGGCTTTGGGGGGACTTGCGAACCTGCTGACTGGCTGACTGGCTGCTTACGCGGTCTTGGCGGCGAGGGCGGCTTTGGCCTGCTCGGCGAGCCGTGTGAAGCCGGCGGCGTCGTGGACGGCGATGTCGGCGAGGATTTTGCGGTCGAGCTCGATGCCGGCCTTCTTGAGGCCGTTGATGAGCTGCGAGTAGCTGGTGCCGTTGAGCTTGGCAGCGGCGGAGATGCGGACGATCCACAGGGAGCGGAACTGGCGCTTCTTCTGGCGGCGGCCGGTGTAGGCGAACTTGAGGCCGCGCTCGACGGCTTCCTGAGCGGCCTGGTAGAGCTTGGATTTTGTGAGGAAGTAGCCGCTTGCCCTCTCAAGAATCTTTTTGCGGCGGTCACTCCGCTTGGTGCTCCGTTTTACGCGGGGCATGTTGGTTCTCCTTTTGCGTTCGATATTGCAGCGGCTGGAGGCAGGAGGCGGGGCCGCGGAGGGCACTGCCGGGAACCTCTTCACTCGCTATGTCAAGCCTGGATGTCTCGGCGGGTGCGGACGGGATACGGTGTCCGGCCTGCCGGGGGCCCGCGCAACGCGTTCGCTGGGGCCCTGCAGCACCGCTCGCCCTAACGGGCGGCGGCACAGCCATCAGGCATAGGGAATCATGCGCGCAACCTTCGCGTGATCGCCGTCAGAGACAAGGACGGTTTTGCCGAGCTTGCGCTTGACCTTTGGCGACTTGGACGTAAGGATGTGCCGCGTCTTCGTCTGGTTCCGCTTGATTTTGCCGGTGCCAGTCTTGCTGAAGCGCTTGGCCGCGCCCGAATGGGTCTTCAACTTGGGCATGTTTCTTCTCTTTTTGGAGGAGGGTGTTGCCTCATCCGGATTGCCTTGTCAGACAGGGGTTTCCCTGCGCTGAAGGCGCTTTGGTCAGTATATCGCAAGACGGGGGTTATGGCTACGAGCAGCGAGGCCGCCCGACTGAGGGGGCGGCCTGTGCAGAGTGCGGCGGGACGGCGCACCGAGCCTACTGGGCCTGCGGAACGGGCGCAGCGGGCTGCGCGGCTGGCCTGGGCTTGGGCGGTTCCTTCTTGGACGGGGCGAGGATGGCGTGCAGAATGGTGCCTTCCATGCGCGGCATGAACTCAACCACGCCGGCGTCGCCTATGTCCTGAATGAGGCGGTTGATGATGTTGTAGCCGAGCTCGCGGTGGGCCATCTGGCGGCCGCGGAAGCGAAGGCTGGCCTTGACCTTGTCGCCGTCATTGAGGAAGCGGACGGCCTGGTTCTTCTTGGTCTGGTAGTCATGCTCGTCGACGGTGACGGAGAACTTGACTTCCTTGATGGTGATGACCTTCTGCTTTTTGCGGGCGGCGCGCTCGCTCTTTTCCTTTTCGTAGAGATAGCGGCCGTAGTCCTGGATGCGGCAGACGGGAGGAACCGCGTTGGGCGAAACCTCCACCAGATCGAGGCCTCGCTCGCGGGCAATCTTGAGCGCCTCAAAGGGCGGCAGGATGCC
>JAJYBT010000300.1:3872-5013 GCA_021778875.1 Acidobacteriota bacterium
TTCGTCGATTACGCGGATCTCGCGGGCGCGAATACGGTCGTTGACGCGAATAAAGGACTTGGCCGAACGTTTGTCGAAAGCGATGGTACTCCTCCACTGTTGCCCGAGCCGCCTCTCCGGTGAAAACCGGGCTCCTGGGCGGGTACACGGACGCACCCTGAGTATAGCATTGGAGCGTTTTGGCGGGATGCAGATTGCAGGGCGGTTGCGGCGTTTGCGGGCCGCGGGCGAGCCGGGGAGCCGCTACTGCGCCCGGGCCAGCAGCGCATCTGCGGCGCCGAGCGCGTGGACGCGCAGGCGGAGCATGCGGTTGGCGGGAAGCGATCCAGCCAGCTCGACGGGCAGGAAGTTCTCAGTGATGGCGGCGGTGCGGCCGGCGGCGGCGAGATCGGGCGGGGTGTGCAGGGTGATGGCTTCAAGGTCAGCGCCGAGGAACTGCGCGCGGTGGGCGCGGGTCTTTTCCGCGGCGAGCTGGCGAAGGCGCGCCATGCGCACGTCCACGACTGCAGGGGGAACGGGGCTGTGCACGTGCAGCGCCCAGGCGCGCGTGGCGGGGCGGGGCGAGAACGGAAAGAGATGCAGGTAGGCGAAGGGCAGCTCGCGGAGGAAGGCGAGGGTCTCCTCGAACTCGCTATCGGTTTCGCCGGGAAAGCCGGCCATGACATCGGCTCCGAGGGTGAGCTGCGGCCCGGCGGCGCTCAGGAGGGCTTCGACCTTCTGGCGGTAGTGCCAGGGGCGGTAGCGGCGGTGCATGCGGCGCAGGACGGCGTCGGACCCGGACTGCAACGGCAGGTGGGCGTGGCGGGCCAGGCGGTCGCCGCCGAACTCGGCCAGCAGGGCGATGAGGTCGGCGTCCCAGTCCATGGGCTCGATGGAGCTGAGGCGGAGGCGGGGCAGGCTGGTCTGCTGAAGGATCTGGCGCACGAGCCGGGAGAGCGTGGGCTGCGGCTGGCCGGGATCCGGCGCGAGATCGCGACCCCAGCGGCCGAGGTTGATGCCAGAGAATACAAGCTCATTGCCGCCGGAGGCGACGAAGCCGCAGACCTGGCGTAGTACGTCAGCGGCAGGCAGGCTGCGGGAGGAGCCGCGCGTTTGCGGGATGACGCAGAAGGAGCAGCGATTGCCGCAGCCCTCCTGGATT
>JAJYBT010000301.1 GCA_021778875.1 Acidobacteriota bacterium
TGGTGACTGTTGCTCCGGCGACCAACGCTCCGCTTGGATCTTTCACGACTCCGCGGAGAGAAGTGGTTGCGCTTTGTCCAAATGCGAGGGTGACGGTGGAGAGGATACAAAGAAGCATCCATCCCGCTAGAGATCGTTTCACGGCTGTTCCTCCAAAAGATCCTGCTTGGTTTTATCGTGCCTTACGGCCTGTGTACATTCATGCCTTGCGGAGTTTCGTTCCGGCTACCGCGCAGCACCCGGGTGTCAGAGTGTTAAAGTCTGCCCCAACGGCTGCTGAATTACCGGAAGGGCAGAGAGTTCTGCCGTACAGTGTTCACTTAAAAAGGCGTCGTCAGCCAAGATGATCGCTAACGGGGATTTATCCATCTTCAGCGATGTTCACTAAAGATTCAATAAAAAATCGCAATAGTCAATAAAAAAACAACAGAAAACTTCTTCTCTGAAAGCGGTTGAAGTCATTGTTGTTGTTGCATTTGCTGCAAATCTATTACGGGCATGCTGCATTGCGGTGCCTGCTGTGCATGTTCCACCAGTACAGACCAGTTATCGGGGATGGGCAGCTTCCTATCCAGGGCTGGTGGTTGTTCGCTGGCCTCCACCTGCACGGCCACATACAACTCGCTTTCTGTGGTGCCGCGAAAGATGCCATGAGTGGGCGGCACGTCGGCATAATCCCGCCCGACAGCGGTGCGAATATGACGGTGATGCGCAACCAGGTTGTTGGTGGGATCAAAACCCACCCAGCCTAGATGCGGCAGCAGCACATCCACCCAGGCGTGGGTCGCGTCTGGCGTGGAGCGGTCGTGGTCTTCGAGGCCGCGATACAGATACCCGGATACATAGCGTGCCGGAATGCGCACATGACGCAGCAGGGCGATCATCGTGTGGGCAAAATCCTGGCAGACGCCCTTGCCGCTGACGATGGCTTCGTCGATGGGTGAATCGACCCGCGTGGATTTGGGCACGTATTCAAAGTATTCAAAGAGCCTCCGGTTCAGTTCATGCACCAGCATCAGGGGGTCGTCTCGGCGGGCGACATCCAATTGCGAAGCGAGCAGGGTCAGTGCCGGAGTCTTTGCGGCAAAGGTGCTGGGCAGGAGCATTTCCCAGTAGTCGCCGGAATCAATCAATTCGTCGAGGGCGCCCCAGGCGTCGGGCGCCAGAAAGCCGGGCACATCGGGCAGCGCCTGCTGTTCCACAACAGATTCGGCAATGATGACCAGTTGCGTGTGATCGCCCGGAATGTCAAAGTGCTGCACGTTGTTGCCCAGGTGGTCACGATAGGTCAAAACCCGGCAGCGCGGGCTGACAGAAAGTGAATACGTGAGGCAGTGCTGGCTGGCGTCGGAGCGCGGGTGCATCCGCGCTTCCATAATGCTCTCGCTGATGGGCTGCGAGTAACGGAAGCGCGTCAGGTGCCGTATTGAATAGAAATTCATGCTCGGGCTCCAAAATGTTCCGTTGCCACTAGACCGCAAGCGCGGACTGGATGGAATAGTGGATGTAGTAGCGGTAGACAAGTTCGTGAATGCGCAGGCACTGCTCGCGGATGGTATGCAAAAATCCAGCCGCATCCCCTGAAAGAATTTCGTTGATGGTGGTAAAGCCAAGCATGGCGCTCAAGCGGCCGATGCCCGCGGCAAGCTCATCGGGAGGCCTGCGGCCACCGGTGCGCTGAATGGATTCAATGGCCTGACGCACGCCGTCCACGGAATAGCGGATGGCGTGCGGAAAGTCGCGATTGAGCAGCAGAAACTCCAGGATGTGGCCGGGCGTGAGATCGGCTGTATACACCTGGCAATATGCCTCGAAGGCGGTGCAGCAGCGCAGCAGGCCTACCTGTTCCAGATACTGGTAGCCGGAGTGCTCGCGCTCTGCCGCGCTGAACAGGCCAGGCTGGTAGACCTCGAGCAGCGTCGCCGTGGCATAAGAGCGCTCAAGGTACCGGCCCAGGCGAATAAAGTGCCACCCCTGCCCGTGGATCATCGTCGTGTCGGTAACGCCCTTAAAGAGATGTACGCCGTCCAGCAGTGAGGCCAGCAGGTCACTGATGTTGGAGCGGAACTGGGCCAATGCGTGAGGCGAGTGCATCTGGTGATAGAGGCGATTGAGCCGCTGCCATTGTTCGGTCGAAATCTCCTCGCGTACCTGGCGTGCATTTTCTCGCGCCGCATCGAGACAATACGTGATGGAGGCGCAGTTGAGCCCGTCGAAGATGAGCCTGCTCGCCATGGCTTCCAGGTCGCCCTCCCATGCAAGGTCGGGGGGATTGCCCAGCGAGGCCACCAGCCGCTGCCAGCGGGCCTCGGCACTGGTACCGCTGGTGTCGAGCATCAGGCTCATGGTCACCTCAAGCTGGCGGACGGTGTTCTCCGCCCGCTCCAGGTAGCGGCTCATCCAGTAGAGGCTGTCGGCAACGCGTGAAAGCATCGTCGTACTCTCCCGAACCCGGTGTTTGACTGCTATTCCAGAACCCATGTGTCCTTGCTACCGCCGCCCTGCGAGGAGTTGACGACCAGCGAGCCCTTTTCCAGGGCCACGCGGGTCAAGCCTCCCGGCACGATGTTCACCTTGTCGCCAAAAAGAATGTAAGGCCGCAAATCCACGTGGCGCGGCTCCAGATGATTGCCGATGAGACACGGAGCGCGGGAAAAATCCAGCGTGGGCTGGGCAATGTAGTTGCGCGGGTTGGCCTCGATCTGGCGAGCAAATTCCTCGCGCTGGTGCGCCGTCGAGTGTGGGCCGATCAGCATGCCGTATCCGCCGCTCTCGCCCACTGCCTTCACCACCAGCTTGTCCATGTTGGCCAGTACGTGCTGGCGCTGCTTCTCGTCGGTCAGCAGGTAGGTCTCCACGTTGGGCAGGATGGGATCTTCGTTGAGGTAGTAGCGGATGATGCGCGGCACATAGGCATAGAGCGCCTTGTCATCGGCCAGACCGGTGCCAAAGGCGTTTGTCACAGTAACATTGCCGGCGCGGTATGCGTTGAACAGACCCGCGCAGCCCAGCGCCGAGTCCGTGCGAAAGATCAGCGGATCGCTAAAGTCGTCGTCCACGCGACGATAGATCACGTCCACACGCTTCAGCCCGTCGGTGGTGCGCATGTAGACGATGTTGTCGTGCGTCACCAGATCGCGGCCCTCCACCAGGTCGATGCCCATTTGCCGCGCGAGGTACGTGTGCTCGAAATAAGCCGAGTTGAAGACACCGGGCGTGAGCAGCACGATGTTCGCCTCCGGCCTGCCCTCGGGGGCCAGCGAGCGCAGAGTGGCCAGCAGTTGCTGCGGGTAATGCTCGATGGGCCGCACGCCGTAACTCTGAAAGAGCTGCGGAAACGTCCGCTTCATCACGCGGCGATTGGTCAGCATGTAACTCACGCCAGAAGGCACGCGCAGATTGTCTTCAAGCACCACGAACTCGCCCGTATTCAGGCGCAGCAGGTCAGAGCCCACCACGGAGATGTAGACATTGCGCGGCACCTGCAGGCCGCGCATCTGGCGGCGGTAATGCCTGCAGCTGTACACCAGATCGCGCGGCACCACGCGGTCACTCAGAATTTTGGCGTCGGAGTAGACGTCGCGCAGGAAGAGGTTGAGCGCGGTAATGCGCTGCGTGAGGCCACGCTCGATGCGGTCCCACTCCCCGGCCGTAATCACCCGCGGCAGCAGATCATAGGGAAAGATGCGCTCGGTGCCTTCTTCGCGGCCGTAGACGGTGAAGGTGATGCCCTGGGTCAGGAATGAAAGCTCCGCCGACTGCTTGCACCGCTGCAACTCATCCTGCGGCAACCGCGCTAGTGTCTCGGCCAGAGCGCGGTAGTGCGGGCGCAGTTCCCCATTGGCCTCGCGCATCTCATCGAAGACATTGTCGAGCGGATAGTCTCCGTAGAGCGTTTCCACTTCCGCTTGATGGCCTGCGCTCATAGAAAGACCTGCGTTTCTTTCGCGTCGAATAGAGGGGCTCCTGCAGAGGATGGACGGCCGCTTACCGGGCAGACGCGCCGCACCGTTCCACTTCAGCCTTTGAGCCGGGTCCCACTATACCCTCTTCTCTCGCTTTTATCAGCCTGGGCATAAAGGACCCATGAGGATGGGGGCCAAGACTGCCTTTTGCGTTTCTTTGTGCGGGCGGCGGGCATAGGTAGCGACAAGCACCTTCACGGCGGGCGCCAGGCTGCTGTACCCTGAGTCTCTCAGGAGACTCCAACACCAATGCTCAGGCTGCTCCGCATTTCCTCCATCCTCCCTGCAATCATGCTCGTTGCCCTCGCCCTGACCAGCGCACAGGCGCAGAAGAAACCCATCCAGATAACCGCCGACCTCTCGGACGCGCCACGCAAGCTGTATCACGCTGAGGTGGATTTGCCGGTAACCGCGGGGTCGCTCACGCTGACCACGCCGGAGTGGATTCCCGGCACTCACCAGCCCTATGGCCCGGCAGAAGAAATCACCGGCGTGGTCTTCACCGCCAACGGCAAGCCGATCCCGTGGCGTCGCGACGACGTGGACCTCTATGCGTTTCACCTGACGATTCCCGAGGGAGTAACCACGCTGCACGCTCACCTGGACTGCATCGTCACGGCGCGCGTTTCGCAAAAGCTGGCGGTGCTGGAGTGGGAAAAGCTGCTGCTCTACCCGGCCCACACCCCGGTGCGCGACATTCCCATCCAGCCGTCTCTGATTGTGCCTGCGGGCTGGGGCATCGGGACCGCACTCGCGCCTGTCGGATCCGGCCCGTATCCCGTTCCCGCTGCCGGAAGCACAACCCGCTTTGCCGCAACCAGCGTGGAGCAGCTTGAGGATTCTCCCGTGATTACCGGGCAGTATTTCCACGAGTTCGCGCTGGCCCCGACCGTCACCCCCAAGCACTATCTCGATGTGGTTTCAGATTACCCCGATGACGCGAACATGCGCCCAGCGACGCTGGCCGAGGTGAGCAATCTGGTGCGTGAGGCCGATGCGCTCTATGCCTCGCATCACTACCACGTCTATCACTTCCTGCTCACGCT
>JAJYBT010000302.1 GCA_021778875.1 Acidobacteriota bacterium
ACTCAGGGTTTGGCGTGCTCGGCTTGGACAACGGGCTCTTCCTCTGCGGCAAACTGAAGACAGTATGGCACAGGCGCAATGCGAGCGCGGGCAGGCCGGCCGCTACGCCAGATGCTCCAGATCCGCAGGCAGATCGATATCGACTTCTCCGCCGGCGAAGGGGCACTCCACCACGGGGCAGGACGGCGCAAGCAGCAGAGCACGGGCACCCTTGTCGCCATGCAGCGACCGCAGAGCGGGAAATATGGCACGGGGAAAGATGGCCGGAACTCCGCGTGAACCCAAGTAGGTGGACGCGGCGATGGCTGGCTCCGGCTGGGCGCGGAATGCGTTCAGCAGATCACGAAGGTGCTCGGCTGTGAGTCGCGGCTGATCGCAACTGAGGATGAGTACGCCCTCGGAATCCGGCGCACGGAACTCCACCTCATTCAGGCCGGAGAGGATGGACGTGGCCATGCCCTGCTGCCACTGATCATTGAGCACGGGAATGGCCTGCTGGAAGGCAACGGCGGCACAGATGGCTGCGTAATGCGCGCCGATGACTGCGACTACGGGCGAGGCGCCGGCCTCGGCTGCCAGGCGGATGTTGCGCTCCAGCAGGGTTTCTCCGGCGAACGAGAGCAGTTGCTTAGGTCTTCCAAGGCGGTGGCTGGCTCCGGCGGCGAGGACAATGGCGGCAACAGACATGCGCATCAGTGTACCGTGCCGCTTGCCGCCGTGCGCAAGCATAACGTGACGCGCGGGCCCGTCGCGGGGCAGGCTACTGCGTCAGCGTGACGCTAAGTTGCTGTACCGGCGCGGCCTGGAAGGCCTGCTGCAATTCCGCCGCAGAGATGAAGAGCTTGCCTTTGAGGTGGCGCGCGGGGAAGGTCACCTTCAGCGACTCCTCTGCGAACGGCCACGGATGGACGCGGAACTCGCGTGGGTGAACGGGCAGCACGCGAACCACGGCGGTCTCTCCGTTGTTCAGCGGAAGCGGATGCACAAGATTGGTGGGCGATGCAAACGACACGCAGGCAAGAAGCGAAAGAAGATCGCAGGCCTGCAGCAGCCGCATGTGCTCCTGAATCCTCCGCTCCTCCTTGTGCTCGGGAGCAATGGCATCGCTGGCCTGCACTTGGGCGCGCAGCTCATCCTGATACCGATTGTGCTGATCGAGGAAATCATCGAGCACGGCGCGGGAATCCGCCGGCACCTCGGATCGCTCGGTGCACTCCGTTAGAAGAGCGTGGGTGTGCATGGCGACGAGCAGGGCGGCATAGGGGTCGTCGGCGCTGAGGGTGCGCGCGGCCTGATCGCGTACGGCGATGAAATCGCGGACATCCATCTCCTCAAATGCCCGGCGATCCCCAACCAGATCAATGGTGAAAGCCGCGGGCTTGCCATCGCGCGTGACCGCGGGATTGGCGTCGCGCTCCGTCCAGCCATCCTCATAGCTGCGGATGCTGCGCAGGACGCGGTCGCGCGGTTCGGGCCGGCGGAACTTGTCATTGCCCCACGCCTCGGCAAACTCCGCTGCCAGACGCGCGTGGTCAGTATGCGTGGTCAGCCACCACCCGGTTTCCGATTCCAGACGCAACATCGGATGTAATCCTCCCAGCTTTGGCGAACGGAGTGTTGCAAGCCGCAGCTCGCCGCGCTTTGCCGATTGAAATGCCTTGTAAGACCGATGAAGTACAACCGAGCACGCGCATGCAGCGGATTGAGCTGGAGTAGAGACCAAGCCTGCAGCCCGCGTCGATGATCGCACACTTAGATTCGCTTCAAGCAAGAAAGATAGTACAGATTTGCCGCTGAGTTAATGACACCAACGATGCAGACGAACCCAGGCAACGCGAGCAGAGATGCAGGAATCCGCAGGATGCAGGCGCTTTGCGTGCAGAAGGATGTATCGCGGCCAGCCATTCCGTTATTGCTCTGCAAATAAAGAATATGAATCAGCCCCGCACGTACGAAGACGGCGAAGGAGCAGTTCCCTCGCCGTCTTCGACAGCATATAGTGGCGCGGTTGAGTTGACCTGTTTCCGTACAATGCGCTGCGCTGGCGGATTGCTCAGAGCTGCGAAGCCGCGAGCGGAGCGAGAATCAGGTTGGTGATGTTGCTGACGATGGGCTCGAAAGCATAGCGCGGATCGGACGATAGCTTCTTCCACGCGGGTGCATTGCGGAACTTGTCCCAGCCAGCGTCGAGGGCTGCCAGATCTTCAAAGCTGAGCATGTAGGTAAGGTTGGGCATGCGCTGGCCAACGAGCGTATCGCCAAAGAAGACGAGATGGCAGCCGGCGTCGAGGAAGATTTGAAACTCGCCGGAGTGGAACATCTCCACCTTGCGCACGTGGTCCTTGTAGCTGGGGCTCTCGTAGGTTCGCATCTGGAAGAGACGCTTGCCTTTGGTGGCGGAAGAGGCAGGCGGCGTGAGCCTGGGCCAGCCCTCGAAGGCGGCGAGCAGCGAGTACTCCACGCGCTGAAAGGCGGGCGCTGAGGCAGGCGCGCTGAAGAATGGGTCGGCAGCCTTCAGAAACTCATCATTCTTGTTGAGGGTCAAATCCAGGCCGGCCAGCGCCTCAAGGGATGGGCTGGGGATGAGGACTTCAAAGGTGGGCGTCTCGGGTCCGAAGTCGAGCCGGAAGGCACCGATGGGGCCCATGCCCATGCGGCTGAGCGCGGGAATGAGCGCCTCACTCAGATAGGTTTCTGTGAGCCGTGCCTGCGGGCCGGAGACAAGCGAATAACGGCGAATCTGGTAGAACTCTCGTTTGGCGGGCGCAGGTGCTTGTGCTCCCGCGTCGTGCGTAACGGCAAGCGCGGAAGCCGCCAGAGACGCGGCAAGAAATTGGCGACGATGCATGAATCTCCCTCCAGGAAAAGCTCATTCTAGTGCACGCGCGGCATGAGCGGTTGGCGGCCGCGGCAGGTCTGCTTGACTTAGAGCATACTCAAAGTTGTAGGGTTGAGATGTGAAGGAAGCAGGTTACTCGATTCGGCACATGGCAGAGCGGTGCGGCATGACGGCGCACACGCTGCGCTACTACGAGCGCGTGGGGCTGATTCAGCCCGTGGGCCGCGCGCGCAACGGACACCGCCGCTACTCTGAGGCGGATGAGGCGTGGCTGAACTTTCTGCACTGCATGCGGGCGACGAATATGCCCATCCGCGAGATGCAGCGCTATGCCCAGCTGCGCGAGCTGGGGGATGCCACATCCCTGGAGCGACGCAAGATCCTGGAGGATCATCAGTCGGCCATTGCCGCACAGATTGCCGAATTGCAGAAGGCGCATGCTCTGCTGACCCACAAGATTGCCAACTACAAGAAGATTGAGCAGAAGATACGCATCCAGAATCCGGTGCTGACCGAGCCGGAGATTGATTGCACGCTGGCGCCCGCCAGTTAGGTGCAGGTAACACCGGGGAGGATTTCCGCAATGAAGACCCGCAGGCTGGGCGCGGACGGACCAGAGGTTTCGGCCATTGGGCTGGGCTGCATGGGCATGAGCGATTTCTACGGGAGCCGCGATGATCGCGAGTCGCTGGCCACGATTGATCGCGCGCTGGAACTGGGCATCCATTTCCTTGACACGTCCGATATGTACGGCCCGCATACGAATGAGCGGCTGGTTGGCCAGGCGCTGAAGGGCCGACGGCATGCCTTCTTTGTCGCCACCAAGTTCGGCATTGTGCGCGCCCCCGAGAACCCGGCGAGACGCGGCGTGGACGGTAGCCCGGCTTATGTGCGGAGCAGCGTGGAGGGCAGTCTGCGCCGGCTGGGAATTGAGACGATCGATCTCTACTACCAGCATCGCGTGGATCCAAAGACGCCGATTGAGGAGACGGTGGGCGCGATGTCGCGGCTGGTGGAGGAAGGCAAGGTGCGGTACCTGGGACTGTCGGAGGCCGGTCCGGCCACGCTGGAGCGCGCGCATCGCGTGCACCCCATCGCCGCCCTGCAGACGGAGTATTCGCTGTGGACACGGGACCCGGAGCCGGAGGTGTTGCCGACCTGCCGCCGGCTGGGCATTGCGTTTGTGGCGTACAGCCCGCTGGGCCGGGGGTTTCTGACAGGAGCCATCCAGAGCCCAGAGGACTTTGAAGCCGACGATTATCGTCGCCACAGTCCGCGCTTTCAGGGAGAAAACTTCACGCGCAATCTGGAGTTGGTGGAAAAGGTGAAGAAGCTGGCCGCCGAGACGGGGATAACGCCGAGTCAGCTGGCGCTGGCGTGGGTGCTGGCGCAGGGCGAGGACATCGTGCCGATCCCCGGCACAAAGCGCCGAAAATATCTGGAGGAAAACGCGGCTGCGGTGGATGTGACGCTGGACCCGGCTGTCGTGGAGCAGTTGCAGGCCGTGTTTCCGCCGGATGCGGCAGCGGGCGAGCGCTATCCCCAGGCGATGAAGGCTCTGCTGAACAACTAGCCAACGGTGCGGCCTGCGCGGAAAAGGCGCCGGCATTGGAGCGACAATAGAAAGCGATGACAGACCTGGAACCGATTCTGCCGTTGTGGCGCGAACTGGAGGCATCCGGGGCGGACTATGTGCTGGCGACGATTGTGGCCGTGGAAGGCTCCAGCTATCGCAAGCCCGGCGCGCACATGTTGCTGACGCAGGACGGACGGCGCGCAGGCACGGTGAGCGGCGGCTGTCTGGAGGCCGAGGTGGCCAGGAAGGCCTGGTGGCTGACCGCGTCGGGGCCGGTCATCGAGCGCTACTCCACGCTGGCGGACGACGGTGATCTGCCCTACGGCTCAGGCTGCGGCGGCGTGGTCTACATCCTGCTGGAACGGCGGACAACGGCGCGTCCCCTGCTGGAAGCGCTTGCGACGGCTTTTGAGAAGCGCCAGCCGCTGGCTATAGCCACGGTATTGGAGGGCCAGCAGATTGGGCATCGCGTGCTGATGGGCCGGGATGGGATGGCCGTCGGCAGCCAGCAGCAGGGCGACGACGCGCTTGCAGACCTGGCGCGATTGGCCATGGAGCGCCACGCTGGATTGGAAGACCGCGCACAACTGAACGG
>JAJYBT010000303.1 GCA_021778875.1 Acidobacteriota bacterium
ACATCTCCGTTCGCCTGCGCGTGCTCGGCCCGCGCGACCGCGCCATTCAGCTCGTGCAGAACCTCGAGCACTCCCGGCGCTTCCTTCAGCCGCGCATCGTAGGAGAAAGCTCCGAGAGCGCCTCCGGCCCCAACCAGCGCATGGAGCCGGTCAGCGCCTCCAGCCGCGTCAACTTCGATCTGGTGGCCGACTACAATCCGCCGCAGCCCGGTGAAGACGCCCCAGGCAAAGCGAAAACCGCCGGCAAGCCCACGGCCAAAGGCTCCACCCCGGATGCATCCGCGCCGGCCCAGTCCGCACTCAACGCAGGCCAGCGCCGCCGCCCCTACACCGGAGACGCCAAGCCCATCAGCAAGCCCCGCGCGGGAGGTGTCCGATGACCAATCACGCTCCGTCCATCTGGCGTGACCGGCTGCGCTCCCCGCTCACCTGGCACTACGTGGGCACGGCGCTGCTGGCCGTGCTGGTCATCGCGCTTGCTGTCCGCCTCGGGCTGGATTGGTCCGCCACCAACGGCAGCTCCACGGATGCGCTCGTCGGCAAGCAGGTCGAGCTGAAGGCGCTGAATCTGCAACTCGCTCCGCTGCGCGGTCTGGACAAGCGCGTCGAGCAGTCCCGCGACGAGATGCAGGAGTTCTACTCCAAACGCATTCCCGCCAACTACTCTTCCATCGCCACGCGCATCGGCGAAATCGAGGTCAAGTCCGGCGTGCACCTCTCGCGCGTGCAGTACGCGCAGGGCCCCGCGGGAACTGACCTGACTGAGATCACCATGGATGCCGGCATCAGCGGCGAGTACCCGCAGATCATGCGCTTCATCAACGGACTCGAGCGCGACGAAACCTTTTTCGTGATTCGCGCCATGGCCCTGACCGGCCAGCAGGCCGGCATGGTCAATCTGCGCCTGCGCGTCTCCACCTGGCTGCGCCCCGCCGATGCCGCACAGAGCGGACTGCCTCCGGCAAAGGATCAGCCCGACAGCACCACCACGCCCGCAACCACACCTGCCAAGGAGGGTGAGTAGCCATGGCCCTCGCTCTGGGAACGGAAAACAAGCGCCAGGTCTACCTGCTCATCGCGCTCGCGCTCGTCATCGCGGGCATCGGCGCATGGGAGCTGTTCGGCTCCTTCTGGGGCGGTTCTGCCCCGGCCCGCACCGCAGCGCCCACGCGGCCTGCTGCATCCAGTGCCGCAGCCACGGCCGCTGGACCTGCCGCCGAAAAGCTCTCCAGCGCCGGACTCGACCCCACCCTGCACCTCAAGGCGCTCGCGCAAAGTGAAGACGTCGTCTACGCCGGTACCGGCCGCAACATCTTCTCGGCAGACTCCGCTCCGCAGGTGGCCATCGAGACCCCCGTCAAGAGCGCGCGGGCAGACAAGCCCTCCGTCGTGCTGCCGCCCGCCCCGCCGCGTCCCCCCGCCATCGACCTCAAGTACTTCGGCTATTCCGAAGGCGGCAACAAGACGCTCAAAGCCTTCCTCGTCCACGGAGACGATATCTTCATGGCAAGTCCCGGCGATATTGTGGACAACCGCTACAAGATTGTCTCCGTCATGCCGGGCAGCGTGCAGGTCACGGATCTGGGCTACAACAACACCCAAACCCTGCCGCTGGCATCCAACTAAGCAATGCGCCACCAACCGCCAACACGCCGTTGCCGGCCCTCGGAAGAGGGCTATCTCCTGGTTGCGGTCATCGTGCTGCTGGCGCTTCTCATCCTCAGCCTGTCGGTGGCTGTCCCCCGCGTGCGCGACGACATCCAGCGCGACCGCGAGGTGGAGACCATGCACCGCGGCAAGCAGTACATCCGCGCCATTCAGCTCTACTACCGCAAATTCGGCGCCTATCCGCCCAACGTCGATGCACTGGTCAAGACCAGCGAAATCCGCTTCCTGCGCAAGCGCTACATCGATCCCATGACCGGCAAGGATGACTGGAAGCCCGTCCTCTTCGGCCAGAACAAGACGCCCACCGCGATGGGCTTCTTTGGCCAGCCCATCGCGGGCTCATCCGTGGCTGGCACAGGCCCCGGCGGCGCAGCCGGCATCGCCGGAGCATCCTCTATCGGCGGAGCTGGTTCCACCCTTGGTTCCTCGCTCAGCACCGGCATCGGCTCCTCGGGTCTCGGCGGACTCTCCAGCAGCCCCACCGGCTCGGCAACGACCACCACCTCCGCGGGCGCGGCGGGCAGCACCTCCGCCAGTTCCACCTCCGGCGGCACCAGCGGCCAGACCTTTGGCGGAGCGGGCATCATCGGCTTCTCGCCCGGTAGCCCCCGCCAATCCATCCTGATCTACAAGAAGAAGAACCACTACAACGAGTGGGAATTCACCTACGACCCCATGTCCGACCAGTCCCAGACCACCGGCAACACCGGCGCCATCGGGCAGCCCGCCAGCGGAATCTCCACCGGCATCGGCGGTGGCATTGGCGGCGGAATCGGCGCCCCGACCGGCGGCGCCGGCATCGGCGGTGGCATTGGCGGCGGAATCGGCGCCCCGACCGGCGGCGCCGGCATCGGCGGCGGCATTGGCACCAGCCCCACCACGCCCATCACCACGTCTCCGCAGCAGTAGCCTGCGCCTGCCCCATAAACGCGCAAAGCCCGCTCCCCGGCACAGGGAGCGGGCCTCGACACACGAGAGCCAATCAAAAACCGGCAGTTACACGTTGAATGAAGAGCCGCAACCGCAGGTCGACTTCACCTGGGGATTGTCGAACTTGAAGCCGGCGGCCTCCAGCGTCTCCACGTAGTCCACCGTGCAGCCGTTCAGGTACATAAGCGACGTGGCATCCACGTACACCTTCAGGTCGTCAAACGTGAAGACCTTGTCCATCATGCCGCTCTGGTTCTCAAAGGCCATCGAGTACTGGAAACCCGAGCAGCCTCCGCCCACCACGCCAATCCGCAGTCCCGAGGGAAGCGGGTCCTGCGTGGCCATAATCTCACGCACCTTGGCAATGGCCTGGGGGGTCAGGGTAAGGGGTGACTTCTTGGCGGTTTCCTGCGTAGGCGTTGCGGTTGTTGTGGCCATGGATTCTCCCGAATCTTGAAAATTCTTGCTATTCAAAGTAACTGTAACGCCGCCTCCACCGGGGATTCAAGGCCCGATGTACCGGCGTCTTTCTGTTGGATGCGTCTCCGGCCAAAAAGTCGCAATCCGCTCCCTCCGCGCAGTCCCGCCTAAGCCGCTGAAAAGGCAGCGCCTGCCCCGTGCTCGTCCGGCCGCCCCAGTGTCCGCTCTGCGCATATTCCCCGCCGCCCACCCGTTTCACCTGCTGGAAAATGCGCCAGCGCACGCCGGAAGCGGGAACATCACGCGACGCTTCATGGGGAATTGACAAAAGCAGAAACACTCGTGATTTTTGTCACCACAACTGCACATCTCCGGGACTATGATGTTCAGCCGTAGGATGCCTCGACTTCCGCAGCCGGGGCTAATTTGCGGTCACCGCAATCGGGGACCAGAAAGTCTCAGGGAGGTGGATATGACATTTGTTCCTGTCATGTGGGCTGTTTGGGGAGTGCTGGTACTCATTACGGCGGCACTCTACGTGTACCGGTCAAGCCTGACCAAGGACGAAGAGGACCAGATTTTCCTGGACGATTCCTTTGATCACGAACGTGTGGCTCAGGCGGCCATTGTAGCCAAAGTCAACAAGATCCAGCCCATCATGCGGTTGTTTCTGGTGCTGGTTGCCGTAGCCTCGGTAGTCGTCGTCGGCTACTACGTGATGGACATCATCAATCGGCTCCGGTAGCGCCTTTCTCTCGGACTTCCAGCAGCGCCGGCCGGGGCAGCCTTCGGGCAACTGTCCACGGCCGGCGCGCTGGACCTCGGCTCCGCTACTCCACTTCCTGGCGGGCCCGATATCCATCGCGCGCAATAATGTCGTACTTCAGCGGTTTGTGCTTCTCGTCCTGCATGCGCAGCGGGTGTCCTTCGTCGTCCACCAGTTCCACGCGCAGCTTGCGATACGTCCCGTCCTGCTTGGCGTCAGTCGGGTGATACACCAGCTGATACTTCGAGCGGATGGCCTGGTTGATGGATCCGAAGATGTCCGGCAGTTCGCCCTCAAACCGCGGAAAATAACTCATGCCGCCGGTCAGCTTGGCGAAGGTCCGCATCTCGTTGTCTGCCTGCAGATAATCCATGTCGCGAATCTGGTTGCCCCATCCCGGCATCCCCTCGGTCACAGCGCGCAGCGCCCCGCCGGTCGAGATCGTAAAGATGGTCACGTCCGGCGTCGCCTTCACCTTCTGCAGAATCTTGTCCAGCGTGATGCGCGAGAAAGTGTCACGTCCTGAGGCAATCAGAATGATGTACTTGCGGCCCTGAATGCGTGTCAGCCGGTCCTCAGCCTCGTACAGCGCGTCAAACAGGTTGCGCTCGCTGAACCCCGGTATCACGAGGGAATTGATGGCGTTCAGCAGCTGCCGCTTGTCCTGCGTAAAGTCCAGCACAATCTGCGAGTGCATGTCGAAGGTCATCAGGGCCACGTAGTCCTGCGGCCGCAACTGCTGCGCAAACGACCACGCCGCATTCTGCATGTCGTAGATGAAGTAGTAGTTGGTTGAAGCAAATTCGCACAGCATCAGCGCCGTAATCGGCGCCTCCACGCGCTTGAAGCCGATTACCTTCTGCTCCACGCCGTTTTCATACACGCGAAAATTCGCGGGCTTCAGATTGGGCACAAACTGGCCGGTCTTCTCCAGCAGCACGCCCACATCCACCGTCACCTCCGGCACGTCCACGTGGATCGAGTAGTTGCTCATGCCCTCGGGATTCTTGAACTCCGGCCGTGCCGGGGCGGGAGCAGGTGCCTCCTCCGCCTTGTCCTTCTTCTTGGGCACCACAATGTCGCCCGTATCGCCGCTCGGCCCGCCCGCCGCCGGAGGCGTCTGGTCCTGCTGCCCCGGCGCAGGCTGCTGCGCGGGCTGGTTTTGCGTGGGCTGGTTCTGCGCGGGCTGGTTCTGCGCCACGCCCCACGGCGCAGCAAG